>CABIKM010000019.1 GCA_902196205.1 Candidatus Methylomirabilis lanthanidiphila
ATCGAGGTCGCGCGGGTGACCCTCGAGGTGGCCGAGCAGGGCAATCGGTCCTAGTGCTTGCTTGCAATAATTCCCTTAACATCATTGGTTCGAACGTCTCATACTCCGGTCCCGAAATCCCCCCTCGCCCCCCTTTATAAAAGGGGGGGATAGGAGCATAGGAGGTAGCACGGCGAGCGGCGAGCTCGCACTCCCGCGATCGAGGGGGGGAATAGGAGTATGGGAGGTAGCACGGCGAGCCGCGAGCTCGCACCCCCGCGATCGAAGGGGGAAAAGAGGCGGGTACGGGAGTTGCGCGTGGCGCTGATAGGTCTCCCCCCCTTTACAAAAGGGGGGTTGGGGGGATTTGCCGGGTTGCACATCTGACATACCCAATCATAAATCGTCATTCCAGAAACCACACCCATCTCATGCACATCCTCCATGTCGTAGGGGCGCGGCCCAATTTTATGAAGCTGGCGCCTGTCTATGCGGCGCTGCAGGATCGCGCGGGCGTCAGGCAGACGGTGGTCCACACGGGCCAGCACTACGATGCCGCGATGTCGGAGGTCTTTTTCCGCGAGCTGGGGCTTCCCGCGCCGGATATCAATCTGGAGGTCGGTTCGCACAGTCACGCGCAGCAGACCGCTGCCATCATGATGCGGTTCGAGCCGGTGCTGTTGACGGCGAAGCCGGACGTGGTGCTGGTGTATGGCGACGTGAACTCCACGGTGGCGGCGGCGCTGGTGGCGAGCAAGCTGTTGGTCCCGATCGCGCATGTGGAGGCCGGGCTTCGGTCGTTCGACCGGACGATGCCGGAGGAGATCAACCGCCTGCTGACCGACTCGTTGGCCGACCTGCTCTTGACGCCGTCAGTGGATGCCCACGAGAATCTGGCGCGAGAAGGGATCCCCAGCTCGAAGATCCGCTTTGTGGGGAATGTGATGATCGATACGCTGGTTCGGCTGCTGCCACGGGCGGTGGTGCCGGAGGAGGTCAACGGCCTGTCGCACTATGCGCTGGTAACGCTTCACCGGCCTTCCAACGTGGACGAGCCTGAGATGCTGGCGAGGGTGCTGAAGGCGCTGGAGGAGATTGCCAAGGAGATGCCGGTGATCTTCCCCATCCATCCGCGAACGCGGCAGCGGATTGAGGGATTCGGCCTGACGGCCGGGAATGGAAACGGCATCCGCCTGCTGAACCCCTTGCCGTACCTTGGGTTTCTGGGGCTGCAGCGGCAGGCCGCGGTCGTCATCACTGACTCGGGGGGGATTCAGGAGGAGACGACGTTTTTGGGCGTCCCGTGCATCACGTTGCGCACGACCACGGAACGGCCGGTGACGGTCACAGAGGGCACGAACACCCTGATCGGCGATGCGCCAGAGCGCCTGCACCCGGAGGTCATGGCGATCCTGGGCGGTCGGCGGAAGGCCGGCCGCATCCCGCCGCTATGGGATGGCCAGGCCGCCAAGCGAATTGCCGATATCCTGGTTTTGTGACTCAGAAGTTCCATGAGGATGTCGGCGCTCCATGTATCGTCAAATCCCCCTCAATCCCCCTTTTCCAAAGGGGGAGGGTACTTGAGATGTTGTGCAACAGTGCAATCTCTTCAGTGCTCCCGTCAATAATCTCCCCCCCTTTATAAAAGGGGGGTACGGGGGGATTTGAATCGGGGACTTTGTACAATGAATGTAAAGAAGTGTTGATACACACGCGAACTTGGTGACCCCATGGCACAGAGTACAGCACCCAGCATTCCGAGCCTGACGAGCGTGAACCGGCGGCTGGATTACTATCGGCGGGTCTTCGCGGCCTATGTCGCGCGGCAACCCAGCCAGTTAAGCTTCTGGCATGACGTGCCGGCGATCAATGAGCGCGCGCAGCCCGGCGTGCTCGGCGACTATTACATGCCCTTTCACGCCAAGGCCGACTACGGCGGCCCGTTTGACCAGGCGGGCGTGCCGCTCCTCAACTATCACGGATCGATCGGCTGCCAGTACAACCCGATTGCCATCGCTCAGTACGGCCTGGGCAACTTCAACCGGTTCAAGGAGACGGGCGAGGCCGGGCGATGCTCGCGCGCGCTGGCCGCGGCCGACTGGCTGGTGGCCAATCTGGAGCCCAACCGGCAGGGGCTGTGGATGTGGCATCATCATTTTGACTGGCACTACCGGACCACGCTGAAGGCGCCATGGTACTCGGGACTGGCGCAGGGGCAGGGGATCTCGCTGCTGGTGCGGGTGTTCGCCGAGACAGGCGAGGCGCGCTACCGCGAGGCCGCCCGGCGGGCGTTCGAAGCGTTTGGCCGAGAGCCGGCGGATGGCGGGGTCAGTTACCGGGACGAGCGGGGCCGGGTGTGGTTTGAAGAATATATCGTCGATCCGCCCAGCCATATTCTGAACGGCTTCCTCTGGGCTGCGTGGGGTGTGTATGATTACGCGCGGCTCATGAACGATGAGGGGGCGTCACGCCTGTTTGCGGAAGGAGCGAGGACGGTAGCGGACAACCTTGAGCGGTACGATACCGGGTACTGGTCCCTGTACGAGCTGAGCCCGACGCGCCTGCCGATGCTGGCCAGCCCGTTCTACCACCAACTGCATATCGTTCAACTTCAGGTGATGCACACGCTGACGGGCGAGTCGCGTTTCCTGGACTACGCCCGCCGTTGGGAAGGGTACGAACGCCACCCCTTCAAGCGGAGACGCGCCCTCCTGCAAAAGATCCTCTTCAAGCTCCTGTACTACTGATGCTGTGAAGATCCTCTACGTCAGCCAGTATTTTCCGCCGGAGATGGGGGCGCCGTCGGCGCGGGTGTATGAGCTGTCCAGGCACTGGGTCGAGGCCGGCCACCAGGTGACGGTGTTGACCGGCTTTCCCAATCATCCGACAGGGGTGGTGGCGCCTGAATATCGCAGGCCGATGCGGCGCGGCACGTTACGGGAGGCTGTGGATGGCATCGATGTGGTGCGGACATGGCTCTACGCGGCCCCGAACCGGCGTCCGAAGGAACGGATCCTGAATTACAGCTCGTTCTGTGCGTCATCATGCGTGCGCGGCATGTTCGTGGAGCCCCCGGATCTCGTGATCGCGACCTCTCCCCAGCTTCTCGTCGGTTTCAGCGGGTGGTGGATCGCCCGCTGGAAACGCTGCCCCTTTGTCCTGGAGATACGCGACCTCTGGCCCGAGTCTCTCCTGGCTTCGGGCATTGGACGAAAAGATTCCGCCTTTATTCGCGGCCTGGAGGGGTTAACCCGGTTCCTGTATCGCCACTGTGATCGGATTATCGTGGTGACGGACGCGTTTAAAGAGAACCTGACGGCCGGGCGTGGGCTGCCGCCGGGAAAGATTGATGTGATCGAGAACGGCGTGGAGACGGAGAAGTTCAACCACCGGGTGGATGCCAACGGGTTACGGCGGCATCTTGGCCTGGAGGGTAAATTTGTCGTGTCCTACATCGGAACCATCGGGTATGCCCATGGTCTGGACATCATCCTTCAGGCAGCTCACAGGCTAAAGGGGATCCTCCCCGAGGCCATGTTGCTGCTGGTCGGGGAGGGCGCCGAAAAAGACAAGCTGGAGGGTCGGGCGCGGAGGGAAGGTCTGGGCAATATACGTTTTATCCCTCAACAGCCTCGCGACGACATCCCTCGCTTTATCGCGCTGTCTGACGTGTGCCTGGTCCTCCTGCGAAAGGCGGAACTGTTTACGACCGTGCTTCCCTCCAAGATGCTTGAGTTTATGGCGTGCGGGCGCCCAGTGGTGCTGGGGGTCGAGGGACAGGCCCGCGAGATCCTGGATCAGGCGCAAGCAGGCGTGTGCATCGAGCCGGGCGAGCCTGAGGATCTGGTGCAGGCTGTGGTGAATCTTTATCGAGATCCAGCGTTACGTTCTCGATTGGGCGAAAACGGAAGGGATTTCATCGTGAAGCATTTCTCGCGGAGACACAAGGCGATGCAATATTTGGAGATCTTGGGCAGCATGAACGGAAAGAGACAAGAGACACTCGAGGCCCATTCGATCAGTCAACGACGTCGATGAAGCAATACCTCATACACGTGATGCGCCCATGGGCATGAAGGGTGTAACGCTTGGCAAAATCCCCCCCAACCCCCCTTTTCAAAAGGGGGGAACGAGGGGATTTCGGGACCGGAGCGAGAGACGTTCTGGCCGATGGCAAGAGATCGTCCTGCGCTGGCTCCCGCTCATTATAAGGAACTGAGAATGTCGGTATCCGAGATAGCGATTGTCACGGCAGGAGGTCTTTTAATTTCTCGTCCATCGCTTTGGCGCTCTTACCCTCTGTTTCCCGAATGACCCCTCGGGCGGCCAGCACGTCTTTGAATTCAGGTACGGTGAGCCCGACAATCTCTGCGGCCTTTGCCAGAGAGAGCCGTCTTTTTCGCCACAACGCGATAGTCCCATCCAGCTTGAGCGCCGGGTTGGTATTCAGGTACAAGACAAGGGCTTCCTCCCGAATACCTTGTGACTTCATGTGACGCTCAAATGTGAGGGCGTCGATTGCGTCAATAGCGTCCATCTAGTCTATCTGGTCCGGACCAACTGGTATGATCAGGGAAAGCGCGATCGCGAGCGAGCGATCCTCGATGTTGAGCACGACTACTTTGAGTGGGCGTGCTTTACGACGCAGCCAGCTGCCGAGAAAGTGGTCGAGGCGTTAGGACTGTTCAAGGGACTGACACGGTGTCCTGGCCGTGAACGGTGACGGCGTCCATCTGACATATGCTAACCGTCGATCGATAACGCGAGTCGTAGGGAAAAAGAGTAAACCGGATGCCCCCCGTTATTGACAGCAGGTATCGACCGGGTTACAGTCGATGTTGCTTGGAACCGGTTGGGTGAGGCGGTAAGGAATGGATGCAGCAACTATACGCCGGTTGGTCGCCGAGGGACGGTACGAGTTTTCGAAGCACGCCGAGAGGGAACGAGAAGCCGATATGATCCTGACCACGGAGTTGGAAGAGGCCCTGAAGCGCAGCGAAATCATCGAGGATTATCCAGGTGACCCACGAGGACCGAGCTGCCTGGTCCTGGGATTCTCTGGCCAGAGACCTATCCATGCTGTGTGCGGCCTTCGGCAAGACCCTGAGGAGCTGTTCCTCATCACCGTGTATGATCCTTCCAAACGGCCCGAGCACTGGATGGAACATTATAGGCGGCGAAGGAGGTAATGAAATGGCCAGGGTGTATCACCGGTGCTATTTTTGCGGTGGAGAGGTTATCGAGCAACGGGTCACTGTGGACTATCGATGGGGAGACGCATTCCTGGTGGTCATTCGCCACGTACCGGCTGGAGTTTGCCAACAGTGTGGCGAACAGTATTTGAAGGCTGAGGTAGTCAAAGAGATGGAGAAGGTCGCCCACTCTCAGGAGGAGGCAAAGGAAATCCTTCGAATCCCGGTCAGGGAACTGCAAGTGGCATAGGACGATTGCGTCGTCGCGTCTATCGCGTCGATTGCGTCTGTGGCGTCGATCTGGTCCGGACCAAACAGACCGAATAGACCAAAGAGGCTAAATAGACGGAAAAAGATGTGAGGAGTGAGGAGTAAGGAGTAGGACGTAATGGATGGTCATGAGTTGTAACGGGTGGTCAGGGGTCAGGAGTCAGGGTGGAAAGAATGCTTGCAGGAGTTGTGGGCTCGGGCTATCGTGTACCCGGGAGGGACGATATGGCCGTTGAAGTTCTCAGGCGCTCGTTTACCACCGAAGAATACCATCGCATGGGTGAGGCCGGCATCCTCCGCGAAGACGACCGGGTGGAGCTGATCGAGGGGGAGATTGTTCAGATGACACCGATCGGAAGCCGCCACGCGGCCTGTGTCATGCGGTTGAATCAGCTTTTCTCTCGCCATCCAGGCCAAGGGGTGTTGGTCAACGTGCAAAACCCCATTCAGCTCGGGAAGTACTCCGAACCCCAACCGGATGTGACGCTTCTGCGTTTCCGCCCGGACTTCTATGCCGAATCGCACCCCGGCCCAACGGATGTCCTCCTGGCGGTGGAAGTCGCTGAGACGTCAGCAGCATACGACCGGGAGGTGAAGGTGCTGCTCTATGCCAAGGCCGCCATTCCAGAAGTCTGGTTGGTGGACCTGACAGAGGGGTGGGTTGAGGTCTATCGACAACCGTCCCCTCAAGGGTACCAGGATGTCCGGACCTTCCGGCGTGGCGAAGTGGTGGTACCCCTCGGACTACCGGATGCGGTGGTCGCCATTGGCGACGTGCTGGGAGGCTAGGAAGCCAGAAGAGGCAGTACTGCAAGTCGGTTTACTAAGTTTCACTTGTTCACGCAATAAGCTCGACCCCCTCATCGGGTCATCATCCTTTCTCGACTTCGTCCATCTCTCACTGCTCTTGTAATGATTCCTGGCCGTCACCCGGAAGGGTTCCCTATATCATGACCGGGAGCTGGCGAGCCGTCTTGGGGCCAACGCCCGCCGGGCAGCACTGGAGTTCGATCGACCGGTCCAGGTGCGGGCGTATTACGAGCTGTTTCGGGAACTGTGCGAACCCCTCACTCCTCACTCTTTACTGTGTACTGAATCAGTAAGGCAGAACAGATGACGCGATGGCAAGAGATCGCCCTGCGCTGGCTCCCGCTCCTAGTCTGGATGGGGGTCGTGCTGGGGATCGGCGGCTCGGGCGCGCTGCCGATGCAGGAGTGGAACTGGTCGCGATGGCTGCTCCGCAAGGGGATCCATCTCGGTGAATATGCGATTCTCAGCCTGCTCGTCTATCGCGCGCTGGCGGCGACGCGCCAAGCGTTCCGCGCCGACCTCGCGTTCATGGCGGTCGGGCTGACGGTGGCGTTTGCCGGGCTTGATGAGTGGCGACAGAGCTTCATCCCCGGCCGGTCCGGCCGCGTACTGGACGTCGGGATCGATGCGATCGGCGCGGGAGTGGGGCAGGTTATGAGATGGAACGACGCGAAGCGGCTGTTCGATCTGGCGCTGTCCGGCGTGGGGCTGCTGGCGTCGCTGCCGGTGTGGGGGGCGATTGCCCTGGCCATTAAGGGGGAGGATAACGGGCCGGTCTTCTTCCGGGATCAGCGGGTCGGGCAGGGCGGGCGGGTGTTTACGGCCCTGAAGTTTCGGACGATGGTGCCCGATGCCGATCGCCTGTTCGGGCCGCGGCAGGCGACCGCAGACGACCCGCGGGTGACGCGGGTGGGACGGGTGCTGCGGGCGACGGCGATGGATGAGCTGCCGCAGCTTTGGAATATCTTTGTGGGGGAGATGAGCTTTGTGGGGCCGAGGGCGCTGCGGCCGGGAGAAATAGAAATAAACCGTTCAACGTTCAAGGTTCAAGGTTCAACGAATAACGTTCAAGGTTCAATGTTCAACGTTCAAGGTTTGACGAAGACCGTTCAACGTGCAACGTTCAAAGTTCAAGGTTCAAAGAATGACGGGGAAGAGACAGAAGCCGTGACGGCGTTGGAGGGGGTGGCGGGGTATTGGGAGCGGCATGTGGTGCCGCCGGGGCTGACGGGGATTGCGCAGATCTTTGCGGATCGGGATATTCCCAGCCGTCAGAAGTTCCGGTATGACCTGCTGTACATCCGGCGGCGCAGCTTCTGGCTGGACATTCGCCTGGTGGCGCTCTCGTTCTGGGTGACGTTCCGGGGACGCTGGGAAGTGAGGGGAACAAAATTCTAAAGAAGGTTCAAGGTTCAAGGTTCAAGGTTCAAGGTTAAAAAAAGTGCAAGGTTCAATGAAAACAGTTCAATGTTCAACGTTCAAGGTTCAACGTTAAAAAAGTGCAAGGTTCAAGGTTCAAGGTTCGACGTTAAAAAGTTCAAGGTTCAAAGTTCAACGTTCAAGGTTCGACGTTAAAAAAGTGCAAGGTTCGACGAAGAAAGTTCAATGTTCAAGGTTCAAGGTGCAACGTTAAAAGGTTCAAGGTTCGACGAAGACCGTTCGACGTTAAGTCGTTCAACGTTAAAACGTTCAAGGTTCGGTGTTCCGCGTGCGCTGATCGCTTCGATTCGCATCTGCCCGTACCACCATTATCTTTTGCGTGGTATCTGCGCTATACTTTATGCAGTTACGGCTTTTCAGGATCGAGGTGGAGGCTTGGGATCGTCTTTTGAGAAGGAGCGGTGAGGATGGAACGGCAGCAGTGGATGGAGAGGATTGTGGTAGATCCGAAGCGCCATGGCGGGGAGCCGTGTGTCAAGGGGACCCGTATTCCGGTCAGTGTCATTGTGGGCAGTATTGCCGATGGCGATACGGTGGAGGTCTTGCTCACAGCCTATCCGAACCTCACGCCGGCGGATATCCAGGCTGCCTTACAATACGCTGCGGAGGTGGTGCGGGAGGCGTCTCTTCTCCCGTTGGCGTCATAGCGAATGCCCATTCCGGTGAAGATTGATGAGGACCTCTCCGAAGAGGTAGCCGCCATTTTTGCCGAAGCGGGATATGCCGTTGCTACGGTCCGCAGCCAGGGCTGGAGTGGGCTTCTTGATGATGAGCTGTGGACGCGGGTCCAAGCAGAAGGGCGCTGGCTGGTGACGGCGGATAAAGCATTCGGCGATGTCCGCCAGTATGTGCCGGGCTCACACGCTGGGATCGTTCTGATCCGAGCTGATCACGAAAGCCGCCGAACCTATCGGGACTTGGCCCGTACGGCGGTCCAGTCTTTTCGACTGGAAGACTATCCCGGATGCCTAATCGTAATCACTCCCCGCGGGATCCGCGTCCGGGACTGGTGTTAGTGTCGTGTCCCAGAAACCCCTTTACCTCCCGTTCGTGGTGAGCTTGTCGAATCCATGAACGGAACTCATCGATATCGTTCACCCTTCGACCGGCTCAGGGCGAACGGAATATGTGCCGATACATTGGGGACACGACACTAGTGTCAAGGGTCATCCAATTGTCCCCCGGAATGGTCATCGAAAATTCCCCCATCCTTCCTCACCTGGTGTAACGAGTTATGCCATCGCCTCCGCGCCCCTCAGGAGGCCCGCCTTGGTCTTCTCCTTGAGAGGGAAGAAAGATGGGGACGATAGAAAGGTTTGAGGAGATTGAGGCGTGGAAGGAGGCGCGCGAGTTGACCAGGCTGATCTATGTCGTCACTGGAAACGGTCCCTTTGCCAGGGATTATGGGCTCCGCGATCAAATGCAACGGGCCGCCACGTCGATTATGGCGAATATCGCGGAAGGGTTTGACGGGGGATCGGCCCACGAATTTCAGCGGTCTCTCCATTATGCCTTGCGCTCGACAACAGAGGTTCAGTCCCACCTGTACGTGGCCTTAGACCAACGCTACATCGATCAGGGGCAGTTTGAGTCGCTCTACGCGCATAGCGCCAAAGTCAAGAACCTTATCGCCGGCTTCCTCCGCTACCTTCGCGCCTCTTCCCATCCCCCAACCCTTAAACCTTGAACGTCTTAACCTTGAACCTTGAACCTTGAACGGCCAACCTTGAACTCTAAACATTGAACTTTGAACATTGAACCTTGAACGGTAATAACCCATGTACGATGCGCTAATCATTGGCGGCGGACCTGCCGGACTGTATGCGGCCTATTGTCTGGCGAAGGCTGGACGGCGGGTGGCGGTCTTCGAGGAGCATCCGGAGATCGGCACTCCCGTGCATTGCACCGGGCTGGTGGCGACGGAGTGCTTCACGCGGTTCGAGCTGCCCACGCAGGCGAATCAGGCCATGCTGCGACGCGCGCGGTTTCATGCTCCCGGCGGGCACGTCCTGGCGGTCGCCTCGGACCAGGACGAAACGGTGGTCCTGGACCGGGCCGCGTTCGACCGGGCGCTCGCCGAGCAGGCGCAGGCCGCCGGGGCCGAGCTCTTTGCCGGCCACCGGGTCGAGGCGCTTCGCCGGCTGCGAAAGCGGCTGGTAGCCCGGACGGTGACCGGCACCGGCATCGAGCGGCTGGTCAGCGGGCACCTCGGCATCCTGGCCACCGGCGCCTCGTACGGGCTGCACCGGGGGCTGGGGTTGCAGGTGCCTACGCGCTTTGTCTACGGCGCCCAGGTCGAGGTTGTGTTCGAGGCGACCGCCGAGGTCGAGGTCTGTTTCGGCAATGAGGTGGCGCCCGGCTCGTTTGCGTGGGTGGTCCCCTTCACGCGGCACGGAGTGACCATGGCCAAGATCGGCGTCCTGGCATCCCGGGAGGCGCCGCAGTATCTGGCCCGCTTCCTCGAGTCGCCGCTGGTGGCGTCCAGGGTCCGACCGGGGTGGATGGGCCCGTATCAGCGGCGGCCGATCCCGGTGTGGCCGCTGGCCGAGACGGTCGGCGACCGCCTGCTGGTGATCGGCGATGCCGCGGGCCTGGCCAAACCGACGACCGGGGGCGGGGTCTACTACAGCCTGTTGAGCGCGGAGCTGGCGGCCGACACCGCCTGCCGGGCGCTGGCCGCCGGAGACGGCTCCGCCAAGGCCCTGCGTCGGTATCAGACGGATTGGCGTGCGGCCCTGGGGTCCGAGATCCGGGCGGGCGCGCTGTTCCGCACCGTTGCCTCGCACCTCTCTGATGCGCAGATCGACGAGGCCTTTCAGTTGATCACCGGCGAACCGATGGCGGGGTTGATCCGCGACCACGCCTCCTTTAACTGGCACAAGGAACTGATTCTTGCCTTGTGGCGGAGTGCGGCGATGCGGGGGTTTCTGTGGCGCGCCCTGATGCGGCGCGGCGGCCGGATGATCGGCGCGTTGCGACCTTCCATGAACGGCTATCCCGGCGTCAAGCTTCCGGATGAGCGCGCCGCGACCGACTAATTACACGAGACGAGAGGACACGCGAGAGGCCCCACGGACATGTCCGCGGGGCTTTTTTGTGCGGTCGCGTCGACCCATCTTATGCAAACTGTAATATACATTGACAGATTGCATAACACGCCCTAATGTCTCTCTATGATTGCGCGCGATATCGAGGCCGCTCTTCGTCATCTGCTCAGGGGGTTTCCCATCGTGACCCTGACCGGGCCACGACAGTCCGGGAAGACCACGCTGGCGCGGGTCGTCTTTGCCGACAGGCCCTATGTGTCGCTGGAAGACCCGGATGTGCGCCAGATGGTCCTCGAGGACCCACGCTCCTTCCTGGAGCGCCATCCGAATGGGGCGGTGCTCGACGAGGTGCAGCGCGCGCCGCAACTCCTCTCGTACCTGCAGACACGGGTCGATGCGGATGGCCGTATGGGGCTCTTCCTGCTGACAGGGTCTCAGCAATTTGGTTTGATGTCAGGAGTCACCCAATCGCTGGCCGGCCGGACTGCCTTTGTTGAATTGCTGCCGTTTTCCATCCATGAACTTGAGCGCGCCGGGGTCAGGCCGGCCAGTCTCGACGCGATGCTTTTCGAGGGAGGCTACCCGCCTCTCTATGATCGTAGCCTGACCCCCCGCACGTGGCTCTCCGCCTATGTGACGGCTTATGTGGAACGCGATGTCCGCCAACTGCTCAAGATCCAGGACCTGGAGGCGTTTCAGCGGTTTGTGCGGCTGTGCGCCGGCCGCAGTGGGCAGATTCTGAACCTGTCCTCGCTGGCAACGGATTGCGGCATCACGCACAACACGGCTAAGGCCTGGATTTCCGTGCTGGAGGCCAGCTATATCCTGTTTCAGTTGCGCCCGCATCATGCGAATTTCAGCAAGCGGCTGGTCAAGTCACCCAAACTCTACTTCTATGACACGGGCCTCTTGTGCTGGCTCTTGGGCGTCCGGGAACCGGGCCAGCTCGCCACGCACCCCTTACGCGGCAGCATCTTTGAAACGCTCATCGTGTCGGAACTGGTGAAGTCCTGCTTCAATCGGGGTGAACGCGCCACCCTCCATTTTTGGCGTGACAGCAACGGCAACGAGGTGGATATCATCGCCGATGCCGGACGCAAGCTGATGCCGATTGAGATCAAGTCAGGCCAGACATTGAACCGGGACTTTTTTACCGGACTGGAACGCTGGATGGCCCTGGCCGGCGACCACGCCATCTCGCCGGCATTGGTCTATGGCGGGACTGACGCCCACGCGCACAAAGGGATCAGCGTCTTCGGCTGGCATGCAGCGGGGCAGGTGTTGGAGGGTGCGGCGGTCCGACCTCACGCCTGCTGACGGTGAATGAACTACCTCGCGGTTTGCCGCGAGGTAGTTCATTTGGCTCGCAACGATCAATTCCAGCGCGAGCAGTGGTACGCTCGGCTCCATCGCCTCAGAACGATTGGTCCGCTTGCGTCTGCGTTTAGCTGCCCACCTATCCTGACTTTTGGACGCCTTCAATTCATCGATCAAGAGAGCTGGGGATCTATCGACTCACGGTTGTTCGAAGAGGACAAGGTGCTGTCTGCCCTCATCGTGTCAATAAACACCAACAATCACGAGTCTTTTGCTCCTCACTCCTAACTCCTAACTTTAATAACTCCCCACTCCTCACTTCTAAAAATGTTGCGCCCCCGAATCATTTCCTGCCCATTGGTCAAGAATGGCGGGCTGGTCAAGACGGTTCAATGCGACAATTCGATAGACCAGGACGGGACGGTACAGGGTTACGATCTTGATCTTATCAGGGCGGTGCGAGCGCGCTGAAGGACATTGCGTCGATCGCGTTGATGGCGTCGTCGCGTCGTCGCGTCGAGTGCGTCGGTAGCGGCTATGGCGTCGATCTGGTCCGGATCGAATAGACCAAAGAGACCAGAAAGACCAAGAATGAAACCGGGGTGTACCAGGAGGTGCAGCCCAAGAGGAAGCGGCTAGATCTCGCGGTTGGGGAGGACAGGGCAGGCTGGAGTGCGAAGCAGCCGGTCATCGGCGGTGACCAGGGTCATCCCATGGACCTTGGCCGTGGCGACGAGAAAGCGGTCGCCCGGATCCTGATGCGGCAGGCGGATCATCCGGCTGTGTATCGCGATTTCATGAGTGAGTGACGCCTCCTGAAAGGGCACAGCCGCATAGACCTTTCGAATCCACGTGACCGGATCAGGATCCAGGCGAATCCGTCCCTTTTCCGCCAATACCAGCACCTCCCATGTCGTAATGGAGGAGACCCAGAGTTCATTGGCTGGATGTTGGAGTTCAGAGGCCACTCGCGGGGTGAGACGCTGCGGCTCCAGCAGGCTCCACAGAAAGATGTGGGTGTCCAGAAGGAGTTTCATGACCGCAGACCCTCCCACTCGCCCTCTTCCAATGGTGGAGCGATGATATCTCCCACGATGGTTCCCGTAGATTGAAACGAACCCAACCAGGCAGCCGGTCGTTCCGGAGGCGGAGGTGGCAGCACCTGGGCAATAGGCTCACCTCGCCGAGTAATGAGAATCGGCTGGCCGGTGCGTTTGACCTTGTCCAATAGGGCCAGGCATGTGGCCTTAAACCTCGAAATAGTCACCCTTTCCGGCATGGTACCTTCACCTCCTTCCGTGTTCCAAACGACTACAAAGTAAATCTACCATGGTCATCGACTATAGTCAATATCGCCCATACTGCCATTGGGGGCTACCTTACGCCCCAAGTCTCCTATCTTCCCCTTCGCTACCGGCTGATGAATGAAACAGATCCTCCAAAACCTGAGAACCGGCGTGACGGAACTGGCGGAGGTGCCGTGCCCCAGGGCAGGCGCGAGTCAGGTGTTGATCCGCACGACGCGATCAAGGAGTGGGGAGAGCTGAGGGAGGAGTGAAAATGGCTGGGAATGCTGTAGCTGGGATGGGGACGCGGGTGGCACAAACAGGCGCACTAGCTTCCCAAGACGTTCTGGTGAGTTCCGACGGCGGTTATGATGATAGCCCCTGTCGCTCGAATATACGTTGCCCGATAGTGCATAGTGATACTGAACGCCCAATGGTCTGTACCCTCCAGCTTTTCATGTCTTAAGCTCGGGTGACGAGGATTCCTGGTAAGTCGCTCAAGTTGCTCCCAGAATTTTATCCGGACTTCCTTGGGGAGGGCATTCAAGTGTTTAAGGACCGTATTGGGGATGACAATGTCAATCGCCACAGTGTCGCCGGGCCTCTTTCACAGATTTAAAGCGCGTCACCCTGCCCTTTTCGAGGTCCTTTTTGGATTGGGCAAGCTGCGTCTGCCATTCCTTGCTCCAGAACCATGCCTGATTCCTGGGAATTTCGAGAATAGGCCGAATCACAATTTCACCCCCGCGTGCGGTGACCTCCACGCGCTCTCCAACCTTCAACGGTAGCTTACTCCTGACATCCTCCGGTATGGTCACTTGAAACTTTTCTCTGATCTTCACAGTCGTTGCCATGGTGTCATCCTTTCATGATTATATTACAGTGCTACTGTTGTGAAAATAATACAAGAGTGTATATCCTGCGTCAAGAGCGTGGATTGCGTCGGTCGCGTCGATTGCGTTATCGCGTCGATCGCGTCGATTGCGTTGGGTGGGGGAGCGGGATGTGAGGGGTGAGGGAGGGATTAAAAGAAGATATGCATGAGTCGGAGGCGCGGGCTGTGTTGCACTTAACACTTAATAGTTGATCGCCACAATCTTGAGTTTGTCGCCCTCGCGCTGAATCTTCCATTCGATACGTCCCGATACGGTGATCCCTTTCGAAGGTTGAGCGGCATGCCTTGCTGAGATCAAATATTGCGCGGTCACCGTAGCCTGCTCGGCCTTTATCTCCACCTGCACGTTTTTGAGGCGGTAGATGATCTGATCCCGTCCGGTAAATCCTTTGATGTAGGCGTTGCGGATGGCCTGATAGTCCATGGTTCCCTTCTCTCGAACTCGACTCGAGAGCGTTGCCATCACTCGCTCCACGTCGGCTCTTTCATAGGCGTCAACATGTTCGTCGAGTAGGGCGTCGATCTCCTGCCGATCCAGGGCCTTTGGTTCAGGCGCAAGGGGTGGGAGCGCCTGGGCCAGTTGAATCGGGTGCGCCATGGAGCGTTCGGAGGCCATGGGGTTGTCGGGTAGATCGGGCTGACCCGCAGGACCCTCTAACGGCGAGGAAGCCTGAGGCGTCCGCCGTACGCGTCTCCGTTCGGGTTGGTGATCCGGTGGAGGGATGGCGGACGAATTGAGAGAAGATGATCCATTCAGATGGAGTCCCACGCGTACAGGGCCGGCGGCGGAAGTGGAAGATGGAAGGGCGACCGCGGCCACGGGTTGAACGGTTTCAAGATACACCTGCTGTCCTTCCGGAGACCGGGCGGATAACGCCATCAGAACCAACCCGGTGGATACTGTCAGCGCGGCAGCGATGAGTGCAGGTACTCGACCACGCGCCAGGTGCGACGATTGAGTCGGTATGGGAGCCGGTGGGGACGAAACGGGCTGGATGGCGAAGTGAGTGCTTTGCTGTCGCGCAAGCAGCTCGCGGCGCCTTCGCTCATCGTAGGCGTGTCGTCTTTCCGGTTCTTTCAGGGTGTGGTACGCCTCGTTCAGACGCGCCGCTTGTCGCGTAAACCAGTCGCCATTTTCCGGGTGGCGATCCGGATGATACAGTGTCAGACGACGGAGCCAGGCCTCTTTTATCTCCTCGCTTGTTGCGGTCGGCGCGACCCCAAGGATGGTATAGGGGTCGTCGACGCCAGGGGTATCCAGGCAAGCCAGAAGGAAGGCCGCCCTTGACGCGATCTCGTGCGCGGCGAGCTCGCGAGATTCCGCTATCTGGCGGGTGACCTGAAAAAGCTCCGATCGTTCCCCGTTGCTGATTTCCACAAGCAGCGCGATGAGTTGCTGCTTATCCATAGAGATCGTAGAAATATCGGGAATCGGATTGCCGTCAGCCAATGCCTCAAGCAGTTGCCGGCAACTCGCATCATTCGGATCCCATGTGCATGGATTCTGCCTTGTACCCGGCATATTAACCCCGTCTCCCAAACGTTGAACGGCAAACCTTGAACCTTGAACCTTGCACGTTGAACGGTAAACCTTGAACCTTGAACCTTGAACCTTGAACGGTAAACCTTGAACCTTGAACCTTGAACGGTACCCCTTGAACCTTGACCCGCGCCCCTCACTCCGTCTTTTTTAAGGAGACATTGTCGATCCATGCCGACCCGGAAACAGGTGGGAGATACGGGGGTGGGGGATCGCTGTGAATTCTGATCGTTATGGTTCCGGCGGCGCTCGACGTGTGAAATTGCGCCGCAACCGACGTCCAGTCCCGTGTCCCTCCGATGGTGTCGGTCCTGGCCAGGACTGTGCCATGGGTGTCGACAACCTCTACCGCAATCCCTGCGGGGCCATTTAAGCTATCGGTTCTGATGTGGGCCTGGACTGCGTAAGTGGAGTAGGGCTCAACCGCGACGGGCTGCGAGACGTTGAAGAAGTCGGCGCGGCTTTTGGTAAAGGAGAGCCGGAGGGCGCGGCGTCCCGTGTAGGCCATGAAGGGATCAATTGCCGCAGTAACTCCCGGCGCCCCTCCGATCCTCCAGTCGAAACCCCTGCCGATGGTCGTTTCCCGTTCGAAGCTTCCGTTCGATATGGGATTCGATTGAGTCGGAGCATTGTTCAATCCCATCTGTTGTGTGACGGCGGTCCATAATTGGTGCGCCGGGCCAAGCTGACCGGCCCGTATGAGGAGATCGACCACCCGGAGTTGAAGATGCGGGTCAATCGGCTCCCCGGTGCGAGCGGCCAGGTCGGCGAGGCGATTCCAGACGGGAAGCGCCTGATCGCCGAGATTGCGATCGAGCAGGTAATTTGCATAGGAGGTATAGTGAGGCATAGCAGGTGGAATGAACGTATTCAGCACCTCTTCAGGGGTGAGCAATCTGCGCGCCAGATCGTACCCTTTTGCGAGGTCGGAGGGATTGTCCGCGGCTGAAAGAAACCGAGCCAATGTGTCGACCGCCTGTGGGGCCTGTTGCCGGTCCAGGTACGCGACGGCAATCTCCCATAGCAGTGCGGCGTTGCTCGGACTGAGCTGTGTCGCCAGGTGAAATGCCCGGTCTGTCTCCGGCGCCTGGCCGAGACTCTCATAGAGCTTCCCGAGGTGCACCCAGGAGACGCTATCGAGCGGATTGTTACGCAGAATGGCGTGATAGGCAGCAAGCGCCGCATGGTAGTCCCTGAGCAGCAGGCTGTAGTGGTAGAGTGCGGCCAGCCTGGCCTGAACGCGGTTGTTGCCAGGGTCAAGGGCGAGCGCCCGTCTGGCTGCCTCATCGATCGGATTCCGGCTCAGGGTCCTCTGGGCGACCCAAGGCCGCAGAGCCGCCCAGGAGACGAATAGAAAGCTGAGAAGCATCATGATGGAGAGTGCAATTCGCGATGGTCGCGCGCGCAGGTGAAGTACCATACCAAGTTCAAGGTTCAAGGTCAAAACGTTCAAGGTTCAAGGTTCAACGTTCAACGTTCAAGGTTTACCGTTCAAGGTTCAAGGTTGGAGGCCTGGGTCTCGTTATGCGCGGGTTCTGGCGCAGCGCCTGAGGAAGCCTGCTGGTAGTGGTTGTAATAATAGTGATAGTAGTGCGGATAGCCGTTGCCTCGAATATCGACATTATTCAACACGGCGCCCAGCACCGGCGCATTCAGCTCGATGAGGTTCTTAAAGGCCCGCTGAACCATCTCGCGCGGAGTTCGCCCCCCGTGGACTACCAGGATCACGCCCTTGACCACCGTCGAAAGAATCAACGCATCGGCGACTCCGAAGATCGGGGGCGAGTCCACGACGATATAGTCGAACCGTTGAGAGAGGAGATCGATGGTGTCCTTCATTCTCGCAGATGCCAGCAGCTCTGCGGGGTTGACGGGGATAGTCCCTGCGGGGATACAGTAGAGATTCGGTACTGCGGTCCCCTTGATCGCCGAGACCAGATCCGCATTTCCGGTCAGATAGTCCGAGAGGCCGGCCTTGAGAGGGAGTTCCAACTGAGCATGGCAGCTCGGTCGCCGCATGTCGGCGTCGATGAGGAGCACGCTGCCGCCCAACTGAGAGAGGGTAATGGCGGTGTTGATGGACAGCCCGGTCTTCCCTTCCGATGGCTGAGCGCTCGTAAACAGGATCGTTTTCGGGGGAGAGCCTGCAGAGGAGAAGAGCAGCGAGGTTCGGAGGGTTCGAAACGCCTCGGTCAGTGTGGAACGTAGATCGCTGTGCGCGACCAGCGCAAAGACCGGCGTCCCATTCCCATGTCCGTTACTTCCATTCCGTGACAGTCTGCCCCGCCCCTGCCGGGGGAGTGCGGAAGCCAGCGAGGGGATCAGCGCCAGGTTTGGGATGCCGAGCGTGCGTTCCAGCGCCTCAGGATGTTTGACGGTGTTGTCCAGGTAGTCAAAGAAAAAGGCCATACCGACAGCCACCGTCAATCCCAGGACGATGCCGAGCAGGATGTTCCGGGTTTTATTAGGGCTGAACGGCACTGACGGGACCTCCGCAGTATCCACGATCTGGACGTTGCTCGCCGCGAGCCCCTGGGAGACACCCGCCTGCTTCTGGCGCTCGAGAATACCGCTGTAAATCTGGCGGTTGGTATCGACGTCGCGCTTTAACATATCGTATCCAATGAGTTCCTGATTCAGGGCAATCGCCAGATGCTTCTGCGCGTTGACGGCCGACTGGAGAAGCTGTTCTTTCTTGAGCGCCGCCTCATATTCCTGATTGATGGCGTCAACGATTCGCGCAATCTCCACCTCGATCTGGCGTTTGATCTGGTCCATGCCGTCGCGTAGCCGGACCATCTTGGGATAGCCCGGTTTATAGGTCTCGCTCTGCCGACGATACTCGGAGTCCAGTTTATAGTACTCGGCTCTCAGGTTGGCGATCATCGAGTTTTCCAGGACAGCCGGGATCGAGTCGAACCGCATTTTTTGACTCTGGCGGTAGAGGGCTTCCTTGGAGATTCGTTCCCCCTGGGCCTTGGTCAATGCCTCGCTCAAATCTCCCAGCTTTGTGGTGACGATATCTTTTTTCTCACCGATCGTCAGGATCTGTTTCTGTTTCACAAACTCATGGAGAGCGGCCTCCGATTGCTCAAGCTTATCGCGCACGTCCTGAAGTTGCTTCGAGAGCCATTCTCCGGCCTGGGAGGTGGCGTTGTATTTCATCTCGAGACTGTGATCGATGAAGGCCTTCGTCCATGTGTTGGCCAGCAGGGAGGAGAGACCGGAGGATGGGGTTGTAAACGAGATCTTGACCAGGTTGGTTGTTCGAACCGGTTCTACTGTCAGCGTGCTGAGCAGGGCATCGACCTTACGAGCCATGACCTGCTCCTCGGTGGGGCCGGTCTCAGACTCTGATCGAAGAGCGGGTTCGATCGCGTCTTTAGGCGTCGAGGAACTGGATCCGAAGAGATTCGTGATCCAGACAGGCCAGTTATTCAGTGCGCCGGCAGAATCGGCTGACGCCGGATCCGCCAGTGCGATCGGCTGGCCGCTTGCCTTGAGCGTCTCGATGACCCGCTTTGCCAAGCTGCGGCTTTGCAGCAATTTTTGCTGGGTCCCCATGAATTCGGGACCGAAATTCTGGTGTCCTGGCGAGCCGATCTCCTGAAAGGACAGGATCTGCGGCCGTTCATAATCGATCTTGAGGCTGGCAGTTGCTCGGTAGGTAGGGGTCAGGCTGAAGGTATAGATCGTCGCGGTCGTTACGATCATGGCGAACACTGTCAGAACGATCCAGCGATGCTTGAGGATAATCCGCCAGTAATCGCGGAGGTGAGTCTCTTCGTCCTGCTGGACGTAATAGCGTTGCAGCAGGAGATCGCGAGGCGTCGGTGAATTGCCTTCGGATTTGACTAGCGCATCCATCCGCGCGCGCTACCTCCTTTATGTTGCGTAAGTGTGGACTGTTTCCCTTGATCTTGGCGGATGGCCGTTAAAACGCCATCCCGGCTGAGAATCCAAAGCGAACGACCGTTTTGACAAAGTCCACTGCCCCGTACAGGACGGTCTTGGGGCCGCTGGTGCCGACGAAGATGACATCGTTTTTTTGAATGGCCGGCGCGACCTTGCCCTCCTGTCTCAACTGTTCGAGGTCGATGTGCAGCACCTCGGTCTTTGATCCGTTGAACCGCAAGACTTCAATGTTGCTGACGTCGGCCTCATCTTTCAGCGCCTCGCCAAAATAGATAGCCTGATCGACGGTCAGTTTCCCTTTCAGCGGATAGGGTCCAGGCTTCCTCACTGCACCGCCAAGAAGAAATTCGCCCGATTTCGGTACGCTGATCACGTCGCCGGAGTCAACCCTGACATTTAAGGCAGGGTTACGCCCGGCCAACAGTTCATCAAGGTCGACTTTAAGCAGGTCGCCGGAGCTCGACAGGGCCGTCCCCGGTGAGCCGTTTTTTCGCAGGATGTAGACAACGCGATCGGCCTCTTTGCTGAGCCCGCCCGCCTGCGCCAGCATATCGGTCAGGCTTCGCCGGTCGTTCACCTCGTAGATGCCGGGCTTATTGACCTCCCCCAGGACCGATGCGCGCTGGCTTCGGTACTCTTCGATAAACACGCTCACTTGTGGGTCGTGCAGGTACTCCACGCCGTAGAGAACGGCCAGTTCGCTTTCGAGTTGGCGCGCGGTCAGATCTTTGGCCTTCACGGTATCGATAAGGGGAAGTCGAATGAATCCCTCCGCGCTTACTCGGACCTTCGCCTTGTCCACTTCGCTGAGATCCAGTATCGAAATCACGAGGAGATCGCCGGCCCCGATGATGTAATCTCCGGCGAAGCCGTCCGCCTGCGTGGAGGCGCTGATAATCTTACTGTTCAGCGCGACGCTGCCTGTCGACTCGGAGGATTGTGAGGCAGATGCCATCGCTATGAGGGTTTCCCTGGAGGGGCCCGCTGAGGCGCACCCCGCGGCCAGCATACCTAAGCCGATGATGTACAGGATAGGCGTTTGTCTCATTCTGGTCTCGTTCCTCTGTTCGTCATTCGGTCTGCTTGGCCTCACAATAGGCCGGATAGACAGACCGTGCAGACCGAACACACCTACTCCAGCTTCGCCGGACTCGACTCGCTTGCCTTGCCATTACCATTGCCTCCGGATTGGCTCAGCCCAAGCCCGACCCCTAATCCAATCGCCGCCAAGCCTACGGTGACTCCCACGGCCGTTTCGGTCTCGATTCCGGCGCCTGCGGCGGCCCCAGCTTCTGCTCCGGCCAGAGCACCGCCACCAGGCGGGATATACGCGGCGAGCTTGTCATCGAGGATGTAACCGGCATACGCTGGATCACCCGTGAAGATCGGTGTGGCGCCCGGCGGGATGTTGGCGTCCGCCGGGATTGTGCCTGAGGGTACAGGATTCGGCAGGTTGGCCGTGATGCCTGGGGACCCGGTAAAGGAGCCATCGGTGATGTAGCCGATACTTTTTCCGTTTTCGCCGTAGACGGGAACCGCGCCGGCGGGTAAGCCGGACGAATTACCAGGAAGGGCCTGCGCGAGCATAACGCCAAAATTATGGTCTGGAGCGCCAACCTGTGGGATGTAGACGCTTTGTCCCGCCTTCACAATGTGAAGGCCCGGATTACCCGCTGACCTGGCGAGTATCTCGCCCTGCTGCAGGCTCAGGCGGGAGCCGCCACGCGAATTGACGACGATCGTCCCCACGGAGTCTGTCGTCGACAACGTCGATGACTTGGCCTTCAGGATAGTCGGACGATCGCCCGTGTTGCCGTTATCGGTCTGGTAGCGGACGCTTGGGGTGACAAGTGCCGCCCGGGATGACGAGGGCACCCTGAAGAGGACCTGGCCGACCGCAACTTTTACGACCGGCGCGGTCCGTGATCCGGCCAACCCGACAAGCGTGTGCGGCTGCAGCTCCATCTGGGTGCCGTCTTTCAGCATCACCGATGCGGTGCCCTTTCCGGTTCGGAGCATGGTGCCTTCATATAGCGGGTTGGATGAAGACGGCAGCGTAGTCCACCGCTGTCCGTCTGTGGTCACCTGAGCTTCCTGTGATCCGGTCGCCAATCCCAGCGTCGGTTCTGCGGCCCGCGCAGTTGGCGGGACGAACGCAGCCATGGTCCAGAATAAGAAACTGGCGAGCGTTGCGTACGCCGAGCGGGTCAGGACGAGACGATTGTGACAGTTTGCGCGCATTATTCGTCCTCCTTTCATTCTGGAGCCGTCATTCCCGCGGAAGCGGGAATCCAGCGCCCAACGACTGGATTCCGGTTCACGCCGGGAATGACGATTACGGTACAGCGATCTATAAGACACGACGCCGGATGCGATATCTACGGTAATAAAAGGTGTATAACGCTCTATAAGCCAAATGTCAACTAAAATTTGTCAGCATATCATTATATAAAGTGGGTTCAGATGTGTAATTCGATGCGATCTGTTGAGAATATTTGCTGATTCTATGTTGTAGTATTTAAATCTGTATTATCTCTGTTAATAAATTCATGCGGGGATGCGAGGTGGCGGATCCATACCATCTGTAGATTCCGATCGGCACAACTGCGATTCAGTGCCGTCGTTCGGAACGTGTTGAAATGGATTGGTCGTGGGATAGTGACCATATTGCCGAACGCGGGAGGTATTGCCCGATGCGCGATTTGTATTGACAGCGATGTGGGCGCTGACTAGAGTAGTTCCATGGGCTATCGGCTTCAGATGGCCGTCAGAGGCGGGTTTGTGGGTATCATTCGATGAGGGACGGGCTGCTTTATCGGGTTCAGGAAACGATCGACCGGCATCGCATGCTGACAGGCGGAGAGATGATTGTTGTCGCCGTGTCCGGCGGTGTTGACTCGATGGTCATGCTCCATCTTCTGCTGCGCCTTCGGACCCGTTATTCCACCTCACTGCATGTCGCACATCTGAACCATGGTCTTCGCGGGGCAGAATCGACCGAGACCGCCGACTTTGTCCGTACCCACTGCGAGGCTCATGAGATTCCTGTGACTGTGACGAGCGCCGAAGGGAGGATGTGGCAGGACCGTATGGGAGGCTCAGTTCAGGCCGTTGCCCGGGATCTCCGGTATCGATTCCTTGAACAGGTGGCAGATGAGCAGAAAGCCGATAGAATTGCTTTAGGTCATCACCGTGACGATCAGGCAGAGACGGTCCTGATGAACCTGCTTCGGGGTTCCGGTATCAGAGGGCTTGGAGGAATTCCGCCTGTCAGGGACCGCATCATTCGCCCGTTGATTGACTGCGCCCGGGAGGAGATCGAACGGTATGCGCGGAAGGAGGGGATTCCCTATGTCGAAGACTCTTCAAACCGCACTCTTGTGTACAGCCGGAACCGAATTCGACTGACCCTCTTGCCGGAACTGGCCAAGCGATTTAATCCGCGTGTCGGCCATGCCCTGGCGAATGCGGCCGCCATCTCTGAAGCTGAGGATGGGCTGTTGAACGGAATGGCCGAGAAAGAACTTCGCGCCGTTCTGGTTTCTCAGTCGCGTGAAACGTTCGTGCTGGCTATTGCCCCTCTGGCGACCCTTCCCAGCGCCTTGAGATGGCGTATGATTCGGCGCGTTGCTGAAGAGTTGCGGAAAGGCCGCTCGGGATTGACCTTTCAACAGACGCTGGCTATTGATCGACTGGTGATGACGCGGGGGGCGCAGGGCGCCGTTTACGCGCCGGGCGGGTTGCGTGCACAACGGGCAGACGGCTGTCTTGTTCTTTCGCTGGGGGAGGGGCTGGCGAGGGGCCGTATTTCATCGTCCCCCCTGGCCGTCCCGGGAGTGACGGTCATTCCGGAAGTGGCGGTCAACCTCCGGAGCGAGATTCTGCAGCAGGGGGCCGTGGAGCAACTCGTGTCCGATGCCTCCACTGCTCTGCTTGATGCCGACCGCACCGGCGTGAAATTACACGTGAGGGGATGGGAAGCGGGTGATAGGTTCATTCCGTTCGGGATGGGCGGCCGGAAAAAGCTCCAGGACTTTTTTGTGGACGCCAAGGTGCCGCGCGATCGACGCTGCAGCGTTCCGTTAGTGGTGTCGGGCGATGAGATTGTGTGGGTTGTCGGTTTTCGAGTAGATGAACGGTTCAGGGTCACCGATTCGACGCAACGTCTCCTTCGAGTGCGCGCCACGACCGCGGGTGAATAGGTGAGGTGATCGGTCGATAGGGCTCTCAGTGCAATCCGTTCATGTAGCTGTCATTGCGGGCACCCGCAGGGTGCGCGGCAATCTCGCCGTTCTGTTCTCCTGAGTGTGGAGAACCTGGGGCGAAGAACGGTCGGATTGCTTCGAAAGTCTCTCGCTCCGGTCCCGAAATCCCCCCGTTCCCTCCTTTTGAAAGGAGGGTTGGAGGAGATTTTGCCGGGCGTTACAACTGTCATCCCCATGGGCGCGCTACCGGCGCATGCGGGATTGCTTCGCGACGGCCGCAATGACGGATTCCCGTCTTTATTCCGGGATCGGTATAATGCGTTGAAGACCTGCGAGCGATTTGATATAGTAAGTTACCAACGTCACAGATCTGACACATCGACCTGCCGGATGAGGGAAAGACATTGATTGGAGGAGGTAAAAGGTTGAACCCGTTTTTTAAGAATCTGGCGCTGTGGCTTGTCATCGGATTAATCATGATATTGGTGTTCAACATTTTCAGCCAGAACCAGCCACAGGAAAAGGAGATGATCTTCAGCGACTTCATGGCCAAGGTGAGTAAAGGCGAGGTTGCGGAGGTCATCGTGAAGGGTTCGGATATTAAGGGAAAACTGACCGGCGGCGAAATCTTCAGGACATACGCCGCTGACGATAAAGATATGATTGCGGAGTTGCGGCAGAAAGGGGTGCGGATCATTGCGAAGCCGATGGACGAAAACCCCTGGTACGTGAATATGCTGCTCTCATGGCTGCCGATGCTGCTGTTTATCGGAGTCTGGATCTTCTTCATGCGGCAGATGCAGGGCGGTGGCGTGAAGGCGCTCTCGTTCGGTAAGAGCCGGGCGCGCCTGCTGTCGGATAAGCACAATAAGGTGACCTTTGCCGATGTTGCCGGCGCCGACGAGGCCAAGGAGGAGCTGCGGGAGATCATCGAGTTTCTGAAGGATCCGCCGAAGTTTCAGAAGTTGGGCGGGCGCATCCCCAAGGGGGTCTTGCTGATGGGGCCGCCGGGTACGGGGAAGACGCTGCTGGCGCGGGCCATCGCGGGCGAAGCCAATGCGCCGTTTTTCAGTATTTCGGGATCGGACTTTGTCGAGATGTTTGTGGGCGTCGGCGCCTCGCGCGTGAGGGATCTCTTTGAGCAGGGCAAGAAGCATGCCCCGTGTATTATTTTTATGGACGAGATTGATGCGGTGGGCAGACATCGGGGCGCCGGCCTGGGCGGCGGTCACGACGAGCGGGAGCAGACCTTGAATCAGCTTCTGGTCGAGATGGACGGTTTTGAATCGAACGATGGGGTCATCCTGGTCGCGGCGACCAATCGTCCGGATGTCCTGGACCCCGCGCTGCTCCGACCCGGACGGTTTGATCGCCAGGTCGTCGTGGCGAGACCGGATCTGAAGGGCCGCGAGGGGATTCTGCGCGTCCACACCAAAAAGATTCCGGTCGATCCTGATGTGAATCTGACGCTTCTGGCGCGCGGGACCCCTGGATTTTCCGGGGCCGATTTAGCCAATCTCGTGAACGAGGCAGCCCTGTTGGCCGCGCGTCAAAATAAGAAAACAGTGTGCATGGTCGACTTCGAGAGCGCCAAAGACAAAGTGCTTATGGGTGTAGAGCGCAAGAGCGTGGTCATCAGCGAGGAGGAGCGAAAGGTGACCGCCTATCACGAGGCCGGGCATACCCTGGTGGCGAAGGTCCTCCCCGGAACCGACCCGATTCACAAGGTCACCATTATCCCGCGCGGCAGAGCGCTTGGCATGACCCAACAGTTACCCCTCGATGAGAAGCACAATTATGCCAAGGAGTATCTCCTCAACGAGATTGCGATCATGATGGGCGGACGTGCGGCGGAGGAGCTGGTCATTGGCCAGATGACGACCGGGGCGGGCAACGATATCGAGCGGGCGACTGATCTGGCGCGGAAGATGGTGTGCGAGTGGGGTATGAGCGAGAAACTTGGTCCGCTCACGTTCGGTAAGCGCGAAGAGATGATCTTCCTGGGCCGCGAGATCGCCCAGCATCAGGATTACAGCGAATATACGGCGGTAGAGATCGATCGAGAGGTCAAAGAGATCGTCATGGCCAACTATGAAAAGGCCAAGACGCTGATCATCGAGCGGATCGGCATCCTGCACGCCCTCGCCAAGGCGCTGCTGGAAACCGAGGTGCTTGACGGCTTTCAGATCGATGCCATCGTCAACGGGGCCGCCGCCCCGGCCCAAGCGCGCATCTAATCCGTAGTCCTCTACTTTGTGACAGCGGCGAGAACGCCAGAGACACACGTTCCTCCAGCCTCATCCACGGCTCTCGCCCGCTTTCAGTGCCGGCTTGTAGTTCGCCCCAAAGACCCAATGAACTCAATAGACCCAAAAGACGCAATCAACGCAATGACGCAACTGACGCAATCAACGCAATGACGCAACCGACGCAACCGACGCGATGACGCCATCATACTTCCGCTGCCGGGACCACCTGCTGGATGTTCAGGACAAGACCTGGATTATTGGGGTGTTGAACATTACCCCGGATTCGTTTTCCGATGGCGGTCGCTTCCTGGATCCTGGGGCGGCGATCGATCAGGCCATGGGGATGATAGAGGAGGGCGCCGATATCCTGGAGCTGGGCGGTGAATCGACCCGTCCTGGCGCCATTCCTGTTCCTGTGCGCGAGGAGCTTCGGCGAATCGTTCCGGTGTTGTGCGACCTGCGGCCAAAGGTGACGATTCCGATAGCGGTCGATACCTACAAACCGGAGGTGGCGAGGGTCGTCCTGGAAGAAGGGGCGGATATCATTAACGACGTCTACGGCGTTCGAGGAGAGGGGCGCCTGGCGGTAGCGGTGGCTGAGAAGCGCGCCGGTTTAGTCATCATGCACATGCAGGGGACCCCGCAGGATATGCAGGTCGAACCGCGCTATCGCGATGTTGTGGGAGAGGTCTCTGCGTTCCTGGCTGATCGTGTCGCGTGTGCCGAACGGCTGGGCGTCGACCCTCAGTCAATCATTGTGGATCCCGGGCTGGGGTTTGGGAAGCGGGGCCGGGACAATCTTGCCCTGCTCCGGCATCTGGAGGCGTTGCGCCGTCTCGGTAAGCCGATTATGGTTGGTCCATCACGCAAGTCGTTGGTCGGGGATGTCCTGAAACTGCCGGTCGAGCAACGTCAATATGGGACGGCGGCGTGCGTCGCGGCAGCGGTGCTGCATGGCGCAGCCTTTGTTCGAGTTCACGAGATTCGGCCCTGTGTGCATCTGGTCAGAATGTTGGACGCCATCAGGAGGGCCTAGCGGCCATGTGGTCGACAATAACCCAGTTTGGATGGGTTGACGCCGTCGATGTGCTGATAGTGGCGTTTGTGGCCTATCAGCTTCTGCTGATGTTTAAAGGAACACGGGCGCTACAAATGATTCTCGGTCTTGCGCTCGTCTACCTTGCGTCCCGCATCGCGCTGAAGGGCGGTTTGTTGACGGTAAACTGGGTCCTGCAGAATTCGCTGGGCGTCTGGTTCCTGATGATTATCATTCTGTTTCAGCCGGAACTCCGGCGGGCGCTGGCGACGTTCGGCCTTCGTTCCCGGCTGCTTCGCGCCTTTGCCAAGCGCGAAGAGGCGTACATGATTGATGAGATTGTTCGATCTTCGGCCTCCATGGCTGCAAAAAAGATCGGCGCGATCATTGTTCTGGAGCGAGAGACAAAGCTGTCCGAGTATGTCGATTCCGGCGTGTCGCTTGACGCGCGCGTGTCAAGGCGATTGCTGGAATCGATCTTTTGTCCCGGTGCGCCGCTCCACGATGGCGCGGTTGTGATCCAGGGCGGACGCGTGGCTGCCGCCTCCTGCTTGCTGCCGTTAACACTGACCGGCGATATCAGCGAGGAACTGGGGACGCGCCATCGCGCAGCCATCGGACTGACGGAGGAAACCGACGCGATCGCCATCGTTGTGTCTGAGGAGATGGGCAGCGTATCGCTGGTTCATGGGGGGGCCATCAGTCAAGGTCTTGATGCGCAAAGGCTTCGGCGGCAACTGGTCGAGCTGTTGGGGTCGCCGGGTAGCAGCAGCCCGGGCGCGACTCCTAAAAAAGACGTGGTCGCGTCTTCAGCGATCGGCGGTTAGTGCACTGTCTCTTATTCGTCAGAGCATAAAATGGCTTGCGCCCCCCTTTCGCAAAGGGACCTTATCATCCCCCCCTTTATAAAAGGGGGGCGAGGGGGGATTTGAACGATCAGGAAATCCCTCTCGATCCCCCTTTTCCAAAGGGGGAGGTTGCTTGAGATGTTGTGCGAGGACGAGGATCATGACGAAAGGACTCTTTGACAATCTCGGACTTAAGCTTGCCTCTCTGGCGCTCGCCTTTGCTCTCTGGATGGTGGTCGCAGGGGAGCAGAGGGATGAGCGAACGGTGCATGCCCCACTTTTGCTGGCGCGGCTGCCGAAAAATATGACGCTTCTCAATGGTCCAGGAGAGTTCGTGACAGTCCAGTTGCGTGGCCCGAAAAGTCTGATCTCCGGGCTGTCACCTAGCGAGGTCGATGTCAACGTCGATCTTTCAACCTTGAAAGAAGGGGAGAATTTCGTGGCGGTGAAGGCCGACCAGATTGATGTCCCTCGTGGAGTAGAGGTCGTTCAGGTTTCGCCGAAGTGGGTTCGTCTGGTTCTGGAATCGGTGGCGGAACGGGTGGTGCGGGTTGCGGCCCGTGTGGAGGGGAATCCGGCTGCCGGGTATTATCTCAAACGGGCCTTGGCGCACCCTGATCGTGTCCGATTGGTCGGACCAAAGAGCGACGTCAGTCGTGTAGAGAAGGTCTATACCTCGACGATCAGCATAGAAGGACGGTCCCATGCCTTCGGCGCCATGACCTCTCTTGAACCTGTCGGGAAGTCGATCAAAGTGGAGGGGCCGGCCCTCGTCCAGGTCTCCGTGGAGATCAGGGCCAATCCCTGACCGTCGTCTTCGCAGGATGACCGCGGAAGCGGGGCGCATCGAGGAGAAAGGAAGGCGAGTCGTGCGAAAACTTTTCGGCACGGATGGGATTCGCGGCGTGGCCAACCGGGAGCCGATGACCCCGGAGACCATGGTGAAGGTGGGCCGCGCGGCCGCCCATCTTTTGAGGGGGTCAACCGAACGGCCTACGATTGTCATCGGGAAGGATACGCGCCTGACGGGCTATATGCTGGAAACGGCGCTGACCGCCGGCATTACCTCGATGGGTGTCGATGTGCTGTTGGTTGGCCCGCTCCCGACGCCAGGGATCGCGTTTATCACCAGAAGCCTTCGAGCTGACGCCGGGGTGGTGATCTCGGCCTCCCATAACCCTTATGAAGATAACGGGATCAAGTTCTTTTCATGTGATGGCCTGAAGCTGCCGGATGCGATGGAGCAGCGGATCGAGGAACTGGTCTGTAATGGAGAGATCGATGGAATCAGGTCGGCCCCCCGTGAGGTCGGCAAGGCCTACCGCGTGGGCGATGCCGTCGGCCGCTATATCGAATTTGCGAAAAATACCCTCCCCAAGGGAACGACGCTGAAAGGGATGCGGGTGGTCGTCGATTGTGCCAATGGTGCGGCCTACAAGGTCTCGCCGGCCATTCTTCGGGAGTTGAATGCCGAGGTCGTATCGCTGAATGTCCAGCCCGACGGCACCAATATCAATAAAGGGTGCGGTTCGTTGCATCCCGAGGAGCTGCGACGGGCAGTGGTCGCACATCAGGCGCACCTCGGATTTGCTCACGACGGGGACGCAGACCGTGTGCTGTGCGTGGACGAACAGGGCGAGGTGGTGGATGGCGATCATATTCTTGCCCTCTGCGCGCTCGATCTGAAGCGGGAAGGTCGGCTGAGCGAGGACACGATCGTTGCGACGGTGATGAGTAATATCGGCCTGGATCTCGCCATGCGAGAGGCTGGAATCGCGGTCGTTCGGACCGCGGTGGGCGATCGGTACGTCCTGGAAACGATGCTGGCAAAGCGGTACATGCTGGGAGGTGAGCAGTCCGGGCATATCATCTTCCTGGAACATCATACGACCGGCGACGGAATCGTGACCGCCCTGCAGGTGCTGGCTACCATGCAGCGATCTGCGAAGCCGCTGTCGGAGCTGAAGGCGTGTATGACTTCGTACCCTCAGGTGTTGATTAATGCGCCAGTTCGACGCCTGGCCGCCATTGAGGAGCTGCCGCTGGTGCAGGAGGCGATTCAATCGGCAGAGGCGGGTATGGGGGGCAAGGGACGGATCCTGGTCCGTCTGTCCGGTACGGAGCCGGTGGCCCGGGTGATGGTGGAAGGCGAGGAACCGGCAAGTATCGAGCGACTGGCCAGAAAGATCGCGCTGGTGATTGAGAGGGAGTTGGGGTAACAACCGTTCCGAGTTTTGAGTTGTGGGTTTCGAGTGTGTAACCCGAAACTCGAAACCCGAAACTCGAAACTGCGACAGCGGCTGGAGCGAATCGATGATTGGGTTGTGTGTGAACGTCGATCATGTTGCGACGATCAGGCAGGCCAGACGGGGCGAGGAGCCTGACCCCGTACACGCGGCGCTGCTTGTTGAGCTGGCCGGCGGGTCTGGAATTACGGTACACCTGCGTGAGGACCGGCGGCATATTCAGGATCGGGATGTCGAGCTGCTTCGGCGGCTGGTCAAGACGAAATTGAATCTGGAGATGGCCGCCACGGACGAGATGATTGAGATCGCTCTCGCGTTCAAGCCGGAGATGGCAACGCTCGTTCCAGAGCGGCGCGAGGAGCTGACGACTGAAGGCGGGCTGGACGTTCACGGACATGCCGACGAGGTAGGTCGGGCCGTGCGCCGCTTGCGAGAGGGCGGCATTCTCGTCAGCCTCTTCATCGACCCCGAACACCATCAGGTCTCGGCCGCTGCACGTGCCGGCGCCGATTTCATCGAGCTTCATACCGGATCGTATGCGGAGGCGAAAGACTGTAAGGCCCAACAGGCCGAGTTGACACGCCTGATTCAATCGGCGACGACGGGAAGGGGGTTGGGTCTTCGGATTAATGCGGGGCATGGTCTGGATTATCGTAATGTGGGCCCGGTAGCGGCGATTCCCGAGGTGGAGGAGCTGAGTATCGGACATAGTATTATCGCTCGCGCTGTTCTTGTGGGTTTAGAGCGGGCGGTCCGCGAGATGCTGGCGGCCATGGCCGAAGGCCGTGCCTGGTGCGAGGTGCAAATCCCCCCCCAACCCCCCTTTATAAAAGGGGAGCAAGGGGGGATTTCGTACGATGTGTGAAGGCGATGGTGATTGGGATCGGAATTGACCTGGTGCAGGTCAGTCGATTTGAGCAGGCGGCCTGTCGGCACGGCGCGCGCCTGCTGGATCGCCTCTTTACGGCGGGGGAGCAGGCGCGCGTCAGAAGCTATCGGTCGCCGGGGCGCCACCTCGCGGCGCGCTTTGCCGCGAAGGAGGCGGCCTTTAAAGCACTTCGCACCGGATGGGGACAGGGAGTGGCCTGGCAGGATGTGGAGATCGTGGGCGGGGGGCGTGAGGCGTCGGGCATGGTCCTTTCCGGCCGTGCCAGGGATGTTGCGGCGGGTCTTGGGATCACACGGATGCTGGTCACGCTTACGCACGACGGCGACTACGCGATGGCCTGTGTTGTGGCTACCGACGACAGATAGGACGTGCGCGATAAGGAGAGCATGATGGCCGTACACGTAGTCACGGCGGGACAGATGCGGGAACTGGATCGGCGGGCGACTGAGGAGTACGGCATCCCGTCGCTGCTGCTGATGGAGAATGCGGGACTTCAGGCGGTCCTGGAGTTGGAACGCGCGTTTCCGCGCGTGACCCAATGCCGCGTGGCCGTCGTCTGCGGCAAGGGGAACAACGGCGGCGACGGGTTCGTCGCGGCCCGCCATCTTTTCAATCGCGGGGTTGCTGTTGAGGTCGTGTTGCTGGCTCGGCAGACGGAGACTAAGGGCGATGCCGGGACCAATCTTGAGATCATTCGAAAATTGGGCGTACCGATCCGCGAGGCAACCACCGGACAGACGCTTCAAGCGAGTCGGTATGTGGTCGAGCGAGCCGACGTTGTTGTGGATGCGATCCTGGGAACCGGGACGACCGGCCCGGCGACCGGCCTCTTTGCCGATGCCATTGAACTGTTGAACGGATGCGGTAAACCGATCGTGGCCCTGGATATCCCATCGGGCCTGAATAGCGATGAAGGGGTGATCCCAGGGCCGTGCATCAAGGCGCTCTTCACCGTGACCTTCGGCTTGCCGAAGCGCGGCGTGATCCTCTATCCGGCGGCGTCATGCGCCGGTCGCGTGGTGACGGCGGACATTGGCCTGCCACGGCAGCTACTCAGCGATTCGTTGCTCGACGTCTCGCTCGTACAGGCTGAGGATCTGGCGGGTGCGCTTCCGCCGCGCGACCCGAATGCCCACAAAGGGACCTATGGCCACGTCCTGGTCCTGGCCGGTTCGCCCGGGAAGACCGGGGCAGCGGCGATGTGCGCGGTCTCGGCGCTTCGAATCGGGACAGGGTTAGTGACGCTGGCATTGCCGGAGAGCCTGAACGATGCCATGGAGGCGAAGCTGACGGAGGTGATGACCGAACCGCTCCCTGAGACCGGTGAGCGGACTGTGGCGTTCGCCGCGCTGGATCGAATCCTGGAGTTGATGAAGGGCAAACGAGTGGTCGCGATCGGTCCCGGTCTGTCCACCTATCCGGAGACGGCTGAGTTGGTCCGGACGGTCGTACACGCGTCCGAGGCCCAATTCGTCGTAGATGCGGATGGAATCAACGCGCTCGGACCAAACCTGGAAATGCTGCGCACGCTCTCGTGTCCGCCGATTCTCACCCCGCATCCTGGAGAGCTTGCCCGCCTGCTGGGTATCGATCGGGATGAGGTCGTCCGAAATCGGATCCCGATCGCGCAAAAGGTCGCGACAAGTTTCGGCGTCTATCTGGTATTGAAGGGCGCCCGCACCCTGATTGCCAATCCCGAAGGCCACGTCGCGATCAACATGACCGGAAATGCAGGGATGGCAACGGGCGGAACCGGCGACGTCCTGACCGGTCTGATCGCCGGCCTCCTCGCCCAGGGTGTGAGCGCCGACCTGGCCACCAGGGCGGCAGTCTACCTGCACGGCCTGGCCGGGGATCTGGCGGCCGAGGCCGTCGGCCAGGAGGCCATGGTGGCCTCCGATGTGATAGCCCAGGTTCCGGAGGCCATTCGGCAACTGAAGGCCCATGCTATATGAGCAGGGAGGTCGGACAGTCGGGGCGGCCGTCTATCACTCTGCCTCGCCTGAGCAGACGCGCGCGCTGGGGGAGGCGGTAGGCAGACTCGCCGATGCGGGGGACGTGATCGGCCTCATCGGCGAACTCGGGACCGGCAAAACGCTCTTTGTCGGCGGACTGGCCAGGGGGCTTGACGTCGACCCGGCGGCATACGTCAGCAGCCCAACCTTTGCCATCATGCACCGATACCGCGGCCGCCTGCCTCTCTACCATATCGACCTGTACCGTATCGAGAGCGCAGAGGCCTGTGCAAGCGTGGGCCTGGATGAGTGTCTGCAGGGGGATGGTGTGGCGGCGATCGAATGGGCCGAGCATGGATGGGGGATGCTCCCGAAGGAGATGTTGACATTGAGATTTCGGTACACGGGATCGGATACGCGGGTCATCGAGATCGTGCCGGTCGGAGACCGATACGTGAGGCTGGTCCGTGAGCTGATGCGAAATCCCCCCAACCCCCATTTGCAAAAGGAGGGAACGGGGGGATTTGAGGAGCAATGAATCGCCGTCAGGTGGTGGCCTGGACCCTGTATGATTTTGCGAACTCGTCCTTTGCTGCGGTCATTGCGGCGACCATCTATGCGACCTACTATGCCCAGGTTGTTGTCGGCAACGACCATGGCGAGGGCGATCTGTGGTGGGGACGACTGATCTCCACGTCCATGGCCATCGTGGCGTTGACCTCCCCGATTCTGGGGGGTCTTGCCGACCGGGCCGGAATCCGCAAGCGGCTCTTCTTTGCCGCCACCTACCTCAGCGTCGGCGCGACGGCGTTGCTGGCGACGGTCGAGCAGGGGATGGTGCTCAGGGGGTTTGCGCTGGGCGTCCTCGGTATGGTGGGATTTGAGGGGGCGATGGTGTTCTACAACGCCTACCTCCCGGACATCGCCTCCCGCCAGTGGCAGGGGCGCATCTCGGCCTACGGTTTTGCGGTCGGCTACGCCGGCTCCATCGTTGCCCTTCTCGTTGCCCTCCCGTTTGCAAGGGCGGGCGCGCTCGATTGGTGCTTTCTGTCAACGGCAGGGCTCTTTGGGCTCTTCGCCCTCCCGGCTTTCGTGGTCCTTCCAAAGGATCGACCCGCCCAGGTCGAGGTTATTGAAGCGGTCTGCGAGAGCGTGCTGGGCACCGTGCGAACGGTCAGGGACGTGCTTTCGCTCCGTGAGCTGCGGCGGTTCCTCGGAGCTTATCTGCTGTATGAGGATGGTGTCAACACGGTGATATTCTTTTCCTCGATTTTCGCGGCCAGGACGCTCGGCTTCGGGATGGCGCAGTTGATCGGCCTGTACCTCCTTGTTCAGGCAACGGCATTAGTTGGGGCCTTCCTGTGGGGCAAGCCCACCGATCGCCTTGGTCCGAAGGTCGTCGTCCTCTGCATGTTGGTCCTCTGGATCGGCGTAGTGATGGCCGCGTATCTGGTCGAGTCGCAGGGACAGTTTTACGTTCTTGCGGCCGTCGCCGGCAGTGGTCTCGGCGCCATCCAGGCCGCGAGCCGCACCTTCATGGTCGGCCTGATCCCGAAAGGGCGGGAGGGGGAGTTCTTCGGCTGTTACGCGCTCTGCGGGAAGACCGCGTCCATACTTGGGCCGCTTATCTTCGGCGCGGTGTCGTACACCACGGCAGGCAACCAGCGCGCAGCCATTCTGTCGGTCGGCCTGTTTTTCGTCATGGGTCTCATCCTGCTGCTGCGCGTGCAGGCTGGAGGGCCGACGGGTCAGGCTGGAGAGGTGATGGCCGGCGTCTCGTACACCGGGGTGTGATGGTACAGAGACTCTTGTCGGATCACATGGTCTGTCATATGGTTACATTGCCATGCTGGTAATGGGAATAGAGACATCGACAATGCAGGGAGGAGTGGCCCTTGTCTCAGGGCAAGGGGTGATCTGCGAATATACGCTGAATGTCAAGGCGCCTTACAGCGAGCGCTTACTGCCGTTGATTGACAGAGCCTTGCAAGATGTGGGGATCACCCCGGATCAAATCGAGGGCTTCGCCGTGGCTGTCGGTCCAGGTGCCTTCACCGGCCTGCGAATCGGCCTGAGTACTGCGAAGGCTTTGGCGGCTGCGGGGAGCCAACTGCTTGTCGGCGTATCGACCCTTGAAGCGATGGCGTGGACGCTTCCATTCTGTGCGTACCAGATCTGCCCCATCCTCGATGCCAGGAAGGGCGAGATATGCAGCGCGCTGTTTCGCCACGAGGGGGATCGGGTGATCCGCCTGTCGGACGACGCGGCCGTATCGCCTGAGACGCTATCAAGCCGGATTGAACAACCGACTGTCTTTCTGGGCGACGGGCTGACAGTCTATGAGAGCGTTCTACGATCCCAACTGAAGGGGCTGGCGCTGTTTGCCCCGCTCGCAGGACGCGGAGGGCGGGCGGCCGCCGTGGCGGAACTTGGACGCCGCCGTCTCCTGCACGGCCATCGGGATGATCTCGCAGAACTGGCGCCCCGTTATCTGCGGCCCACTGAGGCGGAGTTGAAACGCCTTGGCAGATTCGTTCCGGTGGCGTCGTAGCGCGGGCACGGAGGCCACACACTGACGATGAACAAGACGAGACTTGCGGTCGTATGCGATTCGATGCGCAAAGAGGATCTGCCGGAGGTTCTGGTCATAGAGAGTCTCTCGTTTGCCGAACCATGGACCGAGGAGATGTTCCTGCACGAATTGAGTTCCGAGCGGATCGCTCAATCACTGGTGGCACGGGCGGACGAAGGGAACGGAGAACGGATCGTCGGATTTCTGTGCGCGTGGATTGTCAGCGGGGAGTTGCATATCAATAATCTCGCCGTCCATCCGGGCTATCGAGGCCGCGGGGTCGCCTCCCAACTGCTGGACGAGATGCTTATTCGGGCCTATGCCAAGGAGGTGACGGTCGGCTACCTGGAGGTGCGGGCATCGAATGAGGCGGCGGCCGAGCTGTACAAGGCTTACGGTTTTGCGGCGATCGGCCGCCGCCGCAATTACTACGAGCACCCGCGGGAAGATGCCATCGTGATGCGCCGGCAGCCGCTGTGATCTGCCGAGGATCGTTGTAAAATCTGCTTTCAGCCCTCTGCGGTTATAGGCTATAGTACAAGAGATAAGAAGGGGCTGGTCTGCTCGGTCTATTTGGTCTATGCGGTCTAGACTGAACGTTGGCGCCGGGCGAACAGCGATCTTGGATAAACCCAATAGACTCAACAGACGCAATAAACCCAACAGACGCAACAGACATTTTGTATAAAAGGAGCACAGATGATCGATAAAGAGCTGCTGGAGATCCTGGCTTGTCCGGCCTGTAAGGCTGGGGTCGTGCTGGACGAGCCCGCGTCACGGATCGTCTGTACGGCGTGTGGGCGGCGCTATCCGATCCGGGACGACATTCCCGTCATGCTGATCGATGAGGCGGAGGCTGGGCCGCCGTCACAGCCGTAGGGGAGAACACCGTGTCGAAGGTCAGGGTCAGATTTGCGCCGAGCCCGACGGGCTATCTGCATGTCGGTGGCGCCAGGACTGCGCTGTATAACTGGCTGTTCGCGCGTCACGAGAAGGGCGACTTCATCCTGCGGATTGAAGATACCGATGCGGAGCGGTCCACGGATGAATCCACGACAACGATCCTGGAAGCGCTGCGCTGGCTTGGCCTGGACTGGGATGAAGGGCCGGAGGTGGGCGGGCCGGTCGGACCGTATCGGCAGGCTGATCGTCTGAAGCTGTATCACGACTATGCGCAGCGGCTGCTGGACGAGGGCAAGGCCTACTACTGTATCTGCACGCCGGAGGAGCTGGAAGCGCGGCGCAAGGCGGCACTGGCGGCCGGGACCTCTCCAAGATACGACGGCCGCTGCCGACAGCGGGGTAACGATCCTGCGGGAGCAGACGGGAGAGGCGCCGTTGTCCGTCTGCTGGTCGGAGAGGAGGGGACGATCGAGATTGCCGACCTCGTTCACGGTCCGATTCGGTTTGAGACCGGCGATCTGGACGATTTCATCCTCCTGCGTTCCGACGGAATGCCGACATACAACTTTGCGGTCGTCGTAGACGACGTGCTGATGGGCATGACGCACGTGATCAGGGGTGACGATCATATCTCGAATACACCGCGTCAGATTGTACTCTACGAGGCGTTGGATCTTCCGATCCCGCACTTTGCCCATATTCCCATGATTTTGGGAGCCGATCGCTCCCGTCTTTCGAAACGGCACGGCGCCACGTCGGTTCTCGCCTACCAGCAGATGGGTTACCTGCCTGAGGCAGTGGTAAACTATCTCGCGCGGCTTGGTTGGTCGTACGGCGACCAGGAGATCTTCACCCAGGACGAGTTGGTCGGGTACTTCAGCCTTGAGCGGGTGGGCAAGACGCCGGCGGTCTTCGACCCGGTCAAGCTCGAGTGGCTGAACGGCCAGTATATCAAGCGCGCCTCCGCTGATCGGCTGACGGCGCTGCTCAAGCCCTTCTGGGGGGCGGCCGGCGTCAGTCCGGAGGGACTGGCGGGAATGGGCGAAGACCGATTGCAGCGGATGGTCTGCCTGTTTCAGGAGCGGGCCAGGACACTGACAGAACTCGCGTCCTCGTCCAGATTCGTGTTCGATGGGAAGATTGAGCGCGATGCGGCGGCGGCGCTCAAGGTTCTGACTCCGGAAGCGAAGGCCAGGGTCCGCACGCTGGCGGCGGAGATCGAGGCGCTGCCGACCTTTACGGCGGAGACGCTGGAGACGCTGTTCCGAACGAGGGCGGCGGCTCTTGGTATAAAACTGGTCGATCTGGCCCAGCCGTTCAGGGTTGCGCTGTCGGGAAAAACCGTCAGTCCTCCTATCTTTCCGATTATGGAGCTGATGGGGTGGAACGCCGTGCGACGTCGAGTAGAAGAAGCATTGGAGGGGGAAGGATGAAGATTGAGGCGCTACTTGATGAGCTTCGACAAGAGTTCAACAAATTGGAACGGGAATTCAGGCAGGAGCTTCCGAAGAAGATCCAGGCCGCCAGGGAATTAGGCGATCTGCGAGAGAACGGTGAATACGAAACGATCAAGGACCGACAGGGGTTTGTCAAGGCCAGGATGGCCTTTCTGCAACAGCGGATTGCGGAGATCAGTAAGATCGATCTGAGGGCGATCCCGAAGGACCGCGTCGCCCTGGGCAGCACCGTTCATCTCATAGACGAAGAAACCGGCACAGAAACCGTCTACACCTTAGTCTTTCCGGAACTTATGGACAGTTCACGCGGCTGGATCTCGGTTGCCTCCCCCATCGGGCGAAGCCTCATCGGCAAGCAGGAGGGCGATCGGGTCGTGATGACGACGCCGGGCGGGACCAAGGCCTTCGAGATGATGAAACTTCTGACATTGCACGAGACTTTGCAGGGCCACTCCAACGGGACGGGCTCCTGAAGATACATCGCACCCTGCAACACCCCGCCGTCGTTACCAGAAAAGGCTTCAGCCGGCGTCATTGCGAGGGAGCGCAACGACCGAAGCAATCCAATCGTTTTTCACCTTGACTTTTCTTCGCTGTTTGTAGATAGTGTGAACGTCCAAAGGCGCGCCCTTTGGACGTTCATTTTTGGTGGGGGGTCGTCCAACGGTAGGACGGCAGACTCTGGATCTGCTTATCGAGGTTCGAATCCTTGCCCCCCAGCCAATCTAACTCGTTGACCTCATTGGCTCACTCGGCATTTCGCTGAGTGGGCCATTTGTATTTTGTGGATGCCTGGGTGCGTCTGGGTGCCCTTTCCGATGTCCGAACGGCAGCCCGGTCGGCGCCTGGGATGAGCCTGAACATTGCAGAAAGTATCGAGAACTGATTTCCGACCTAAGAACTACGCCTAAATGGGTATTGCTACAGTCTACGTAAATGTGATACAAGATAATAAATGGTGATAGCATAAGATACAATGTATAAAATACGTGCACCTAGTCTATTTATTTATAGATAAGGCAAAGTTATTGAGGCGGCGAGCCGAAAAATTAGACCTAGCTATCAGGTATCGCTTGGACAGATTTGAATGACGCCTAAGTATTTATCGACTATCAATGATGAAACAAGGAAATGGAATCAATGGAATTACTATGAGCGATTGCTCTGAGGTAGATTGTGGTATGCATATTGCAGCTATGTTTATTGTTCAACCGTTAGGCTTGGCATATCGATGACCTTGGGGAGCGAGAGTCGTGGTAGAATGAGTTAGTGCCAAGCAGTGTTGGCCATCGGGGGAGAACGATCATATGTATAATCCCCTGGAATTCCTCTCTAATACAGCCGATGGGGTATTGGCGGTCGACCAGGAGCAACGGATCGTATTTTGGAATAAGGCGGCGGAGAGGCTCCTCGGTTTCCAGGCGAAAGAGATGCTGGGGAGGTTCTGCCATGACGTCATCGGCGGTTGCGATGAATCAGGTCAGCAACTTTGCAAGAGCGGCTGTCTTCAACAATTGCGGGATGCCACACCCGGCGGAGTTGCCGATCGCAATATCCTGGTAGCCACAAAGACCAGCCAACAGGTATGGCTGAACGTCAGCACTGTATTGGTCCCTTCAAGTCGCCGCCATCTCTGCGCGCTGGTACATCTTTTTCGTGACGTTACAGCCCAGAAAGAGCCCACACATTCCATTCAGCAGGTTGTAGATGCGTTGTCGAAGCTTTCCGCCACTCAAGCAACTGCCCGTCCAGTGAATGACGCTCGGCGTTCCACATCATCAGATCTCACGCGTCGGGAAAAGGAGATACTTCGTCTCATTGCATCGGGTCATACGACAAAGGCCATCGCGCAAGCACTGTACATCAGTCCTGCTACCGTGCGGAATCATATCCACAGCGTATTAACAAAGCTGGGCGCGAGACACCGACTCGAGGCGGTATTGCTCGCTGCCAGCCATCACACTCTATGACCAGGATTCTCACCATCACCCATTGGCGATCAAGTTACCCTCCGTTTTTATCCGCTTATTCATGATAGATGATCTATTGACGAAGGTTGGTGTGGATGTTAAGTATTAAAATGCAATAAAGTTGACCGCAAACAAATAGTCCTCACCATAGCGGTTCGCCCTACTACCATACAAGCGAAGACCTGCGGGCTGCGCGAATTCTCGGAGGCGAAAGATGGGGATCAGAAGTCAAATCCCAGGCACTCCAGAAGATCACAGTGCGCAAGACGCGATCAATGGGCTCTTGCAGATGCCTGCCGTGGCAATACCCCTTTTATTGAACGGGCTGGATGCCGTAGATCATGGTGTGTTCATCATCTCGAAGGATGAGCGTATCCTTCATTACAACGCTGCGTATGCGCGTCATCGACGAATCCGACCGGATGAGATGATCGGCCGCCCACTGGAAGACATTGATCGCCGGAACGACGTACGACACTTGCTTCGAACGGGTGCGCTTCGGCAAGGTGAAACGGTAGTTGTAGAGCGCAGAACGCACAAAGAATGTCTGATCCCTGTTGCGGACAGGCACAATGGACTGTTGGGAGTTGTTGTGGTCGTTATGCCGGCTATTGAGACAGCTCAAGTCGCCTCACGCGTGGCGGGCCGTCGAATCAACGGCAAGATCGACAACGAAACCGTCTGGTGTGCTCGCTTCACGATGGCGGATGTCATCGGCAACAGCGACGCGCTTGCTCAGGTCAAAAAGCTGGCGCTGAAAGCCGCGCAAGGCAATTCATCGGTTCTTTTGCTGGGGGAGAGCGGGACCGGAAAAGAGATGTTTGCGCATGCGATCCATGTTGCAAGCGCTCGGAGAGACTGTCCTTTCGTGCCGGTTGATTGCTCGGCGATCCCCAGAGAGCTGCTGGAGGCGGAGTTGTTCGGCTATGCTCCGGGGGCCTTTACCGGCGCGTCGAAGGAGGGGAAGCCCGGAAGGTTTGAGCTCGCACGCGGCGGCACAATCCTGCTCGATGAAATCGGCGAGTTGCCGGTCGAACTGCAGTCCAAACTTCTGCGCGTGTTACAGGACCGGCGAATCGTGAGAGTGGGGGGAACGATCCCTATCCCGGTTGACTTCAGGTTAATTGCGGCAACCAATCGAGATCTGGAGAGCCTGGTTGTTCAAGGGCAGTTCCGACGCGATTTGATGTATCGTTTGGACATTATTCGCATGGAGATCCCAGCGCTGCGTGAACGACCTGAGGATATTCCATTGTTGGTGGAATATTTCTGGGAAGTGAAACGACGAGAAACCGGCAATACTGCCAAACTGTCCGCCGAAGCCTTATGGATACTGGAACAGTACTCCTGGCCCGGCAACGTCCGTGAGCTGGCGAATCTTGTAGAGCGCCTGCTGGTGACTTCCTCAAAGCCTATCATTGAATCCCACGATCTCCCGTTGGCCTTCTGTCAGAACCGGATGAGTCCCTTGTCTTTCGCGCCATTCCAGTTGGAACTTGTTTCGGCGGAGGCCGAGCGGCGAACGCTGGAACGAGCCATCTGTCAGACCAAAGGTAATCGGAACAAAGCTGCCCAACTCGTCGGGTTGTCCCGGGCTACCTTTTACCGCAAGTTGAAGCGGTATAAGCTGACCGGTCCCAACTCTATCTAGGGGGCCCTTCCTTTCTTTCCTTCAGGTGAAGCCGGTTTTGTCCCGACCCGCAGGGACAGCCTCAACACTGCTTACCATGTCGGCAACGACGCTCCCGTCAACACACCACGGTGCGTTCGAGGCCCGGTCTCACGGGCGAGATACGTGTATCAGTCTCAAGAGAGGCGTCTCATCCCAGAGACACAGGACAACATGGCATATTGGCGGGGGTCGGCGCCGGCGGCTCTGTTGGCGTGTCTCATGGATGAGACGATACTTTCATTTTTGCGAATTCCGCTCTTCAGATTACTGCCCTGCCAGTAGTCACGTAAGATTCAGCAGTTACAATTATTTTAGCACTGCGCGAGCTATTCCTGCCCGCTGCGGCATGCGCCTTGCTCTGAGAATGCTGTCACAACGTCCGAGTGTTTCGACTGAACTGAAACCCTTCGCGATCGTGCGACGAAGGTGGCGACGATTCAGTTAGACGATCTCCGCGTGTCGTATTCGGTGGAGGGAAAAGGGATATCCATGCTCTTTATCCACGAGGTCGCGACCGATCACCGGCTTTGGCACAGTCAGCGCGATTATTTTTCCTCGGCATACCGGCTGATCAGCATTGATGTATTGGGACATGGTCCATTCGAGTGGCCGCGGCGCGAGCTTTCGATTGAGCGCGCCGCGTTGCAGGTTCGGCAGCTCTTGAAGCGGTTAGGCACAGAGTCGACCTTCGTCATAGGCGTGTCCATGGGTGCAGCGCTGGCGATGCGGATGGCGCTGGATACCCCAGAATTGGTCCGAGGGCTTGTGCTGATCAGTCCTTGGCGCTATCTGGATGACCACGCGAGGAACCTCATCGATCGACTGCTTCGTGTAATTGAGACCAAGGACATGGCTGCCTATGTGGATCTGCTATTGCGCTATACCTTGCCATCTGTGGCGATGGAACGCTATCCGCCGAATGCTGCGTGGCTGCGAGCGATGGCGTTGGCTCAGAACACCGCGACAGTGGTCGCCGCCTGGACCGCGTGTTTGGCGTTTGACGTGAGAAATCAGTTGGGGCGGATTCGTGCGCCCAGCCTGGTCGTTGCAGGAATGGACGACCTGTTTACGCCGCCTTATCTGGCCAGAGCGGTAGCTGAGGAACTGCCCGCTAAGGAGTTGGAGATCTGGGATGGACATAGTCATTTCCCGTTCCTGGAGGATCCCGAGCGTTTTAATCGCCGGATCGACGCGTTTATCCGTTCCTGCATAAATCCGGTGGGAGCAGAGTGATGGAAGCTATCACGTCGGCAACTGTGGCGCCCCGGTGGCCCTCTTATAGAGATCCCATGAAGTGGTACGTGGTATACACCAGACCTCGCCATGAGCGAACGGTGTGCGAGCGGCTGTTGCGTGATGGCTTTGAGTCGTGGCTTCCCTTGGCAATTGTCTGGCGAGCGACGAAAGGTGAGCCGCGCAAAGCCTCAACACCCCTGTTCCCTCGGCGCCTCTTTGTGCGGTGCTATCTCGAGATGTATAACCTCCTTGAATTGGTGACGACACCGGGCGTGATACGTCTCATGGTGGATGAGCATGGTCGGTTCGTCGTGATCCCCGATGAGGAGGTTGTTCTGCTGCGGCGTCTCTGCGAAGCCGAAGTCGCTGTCGAGGCGGCAACCTCCGGTTGCCCAGGCGTACGAGGGCAGGTGGTTGGCGGGCCGCTCGCTGGAATAACGGGCGTCATCCGAAGTGACCACCCGAAGGAACTGCTCATCCCGATGCAGACGCTAAAGGAATACGTCACCGTTGCAATCGGTGAGGGAGAAGTGCTTCCGGTCTCCGTTGGCGAGTGAAGGCTCCAGGTACAGCCTTCACTGAAGAGTGGTCGTTGACCTGTGGACTTGCGTGATCCGGCCGATTACGCCGGTATCGCATAGCGGCGAGTCCAGGGCGTGTGAGTAGACACTGTAGATGGTTCGCCTTGGAAAAGCCCGGGACGAACCAAAGGGGGCGAAGCCTTGCCAGAATGTCTTGCCGGTAAGCCGCCGTTGGCCGACTACGAGAGAGCCGGAGAAGAGCCTTCGGAGCGTCGAACGCGCAGCGGACCCGATAGAGAGCCCGCGTGGTATGTACTGTGGACGCATAGTCACTGCGAACGGCTCGTATATGACCAGCTCGCAGCAAAAGGATTTGACCTGCTGCTGCCGGAGATCGAAGTGTGGGCCATGCGTAGCGGCATCAGATATCGTTCGCGCGTCCCGATGTTCCCGAGCTATCTTTTCCTGCACCATGCGATCGATGCCGACAGTCACATTGAGGTGCGCAAGGCAAGAGGCCTTGTGCGGATTCTTGGAGAACGGTGGGATCGACTGGCGGTAGTCCCGGACACGGAGATCGACGCGATTGAGAAGCTGATGCGCTCCCACCTGTCGGTTCTGGCCCATCCGTACTTGCGCGCAGGGCAGCGGGTGCGTATCACCAGGGGGCCGCTCGCCGACATTGAGGGTATCCTGGTCAGAAATAATTCGGATAAAGGCATCGTAGTTCTTTCCGTTCACCTGCTTCACCGAAGCGTCGCAGTAGAAGTAGATTGTACCGTGGTGGCCGCTGCCTAAACACCTCAGATCATCGTGATCACTGTTGAGCTTAGGCGCCACGCGAGATCCATCCGGCTGGGAAGTCAATGAGGCATTAGAATAAGTTGTCTCCATGGCATCTATTCGAATCGTTATTGCTGAGGGTGATCCAGGGTTTCGTGAGGGGTTCTGTGAGCATCTCAGGTTGGTGCGGGACTTCGAAATAGTTGGAGAGGCGTGTGACGGACGAGAAGCGATCGCAAGTATGGGGCGGCTGGACCCGGATATCCTGATCCTCGATCTAGACCTGCCACCGATCGATGGCATGGACGTCCTTCGAGTGGTCGGATGGTTCAGCCCAAAAACACAAGTCATCATCCAGTCCGGCCATGCTGAAGAGTCGACTATCCTGGAAGCGCTTGAACTCGGGGCCAGGGGATACATTGTCAGGGGTGGTGAAATAGACTTGGAAAAGGCGATCAGAGTCGTACGGCAGGGCGAGGTGTGGGTCGGACGTCGGGTGTTGGCTCGAGTGTTGGATCGCCTTATCGGCGTTGGCGGTTCGGCCTTCCAGGTAAACGATGACGAACGATTCTCCGCATGAGTTGGGCGATACGGAGTAGCGACCATATCAGTACAGGAGCGAGAGCTCTTATGGTCGGAGAGAGCGGTAGCTTTGAAGAGGAGTGTAGGAATGAAACGAGATTGCTCGAGAAGCGTAGGGAGCCAAACGCGAATCCCAATCCCGCAGACGGCAGCCCTCTTGAGTATCTTATCTCTTTTATGGGGCTGCGGGGGGACTTCCATCACGGTCCCCCCCCTTTCCCTCGAAGAGATTCCCCGTATTCAAGCGGTCGGCAACTATCCCGATCAGAACTACCGGATCGAGCCGGGTGACACAGTCCGGATACAATACACCTTTCATCGCGAAATGGAACAGGAGGAGGTTGTCCGGCCGGATGGCAAGATGGCAGCCAAACTGGCAGGAGAGATCACTGTATCCGGTATGACACCTGGACAACTTGAAAGGCTGTTGGTCGGACGAACCAGTGATCAGCTCCGTGATCCGGAAGTGGTAGTGAGCATCACCCGCTTTGGCGAAAAAAACGTGTTTGTCGGCGGGGAGGTCGGAAGGCCAGGATTGGTTGCCTACCGGAAGGGGTTGACCCCTCTCCAGGCGGTCATCGCCGCGGGTGGTTTTCAGACGACGGCTCGAACCGACAGCGTGATCCTCATCCGCAGGGGAGAGGGTGACGCGTTTGTGAGCCGCAAACTCGACCTGGCGGCAACGGTCACTGACGGCATCAAAGAATCCCTTCCTCTCGCTCCCCATGACGTTGTGTATGTACCCAGAACCGGCATCGCCGAAGCGGATCTCTGGGTTCGGCAACATATTACAGACCTGATTCCTTTCGTGGGCAAGGCAGGGGCCTCCGCTCGGTATCCATAGATGATAGGCCTATGTACATCACTCACCTTGGCCCGAGATATGGAGCATCCCACATTATCTGCGTGAGGCGGTTAGCGGAGAAACGCATGAAGCTGCCGTTTGCGACCGTCATCAAGCTGCTTAGGTCTTTGGACTAAATGTATACTGCCTACTTCGGCTTTCAAGAGAAGCCTTTTACCGTTACCCCGGACCCACGATTTTTCTTTCCCAATCCTGTACACCATGAGGCTTACGCCAGCCTGCTATACGGGATCCGCGAACGCAAGGGCTTCATAGTATTGAGCGGCGAGGTTGGGACCGGTAAGACGACTCTCCTCCGAAGACTGATGAACAACATGGAGGCGAGTGTTCGCTTTGTGTTTTTTTACAATACCACCCTGACCTTTGAGGAGATCGTAAGCTTCACCTGTGAGGATCTGGGGCTGTCGACCAAAGACGGTGGACGACTCTCGAAAATTCAGGCGCTTAATGAATTTCTGATTGAGCAGTTGAAGAAAGGGGGGACGGGAGTCCTTCTGATCGACGAGGCGCAGAACCTGAGGGAGGAGGTATTAGAAAACCTCCGGTTACTGTCGAATCTCGAGACGGCCAGTGAAAAACTTATCCAAATTGTGCTGGTCGGACAACCAGAGCTTGAGACGAAGCTCGATCAACCAAGCCTCCGCCAGCTTAAACAGCGCATTGCCCTTCGTTGTCGACTTGACCGTCTCAAGGACCGGGAGGTAGGCCCCTTCATTCACTACCGACTTCGCGCGGTCGGCTATGAACGGCAGGACCTTTTTCTCCCGGAGGCCATCCAGCGCGTGGCGCTATATTCGAAAGGCATCCCCAGGCTGATCAATATGATCTGCGATAACGCCTTATTAATCGCCTATGCGGCCTCCCGAAAGACGGTGTCTGCTGAGATGATCGAGGAGGTAGCCAGCGATCTACGGTTAAAAGAGGTCGAGGCCCTCCAGCCATCGAATGATGAGCCTATGCCTGCTGCGGTCTCGCCGCTCCCACCTCAGGTTGAAGACATCCAATCTCCGGCGAGTGAGCCCGCTCAGGCGCCGGTTCAGCGTAAGCCGAGGCGCTTGGGCCGAGTGAGGGTCTGGACCTTCCTGGGACTCGTTCTCCTGGGCGGTACAGCGACAATTACCGCTCCGCTGCTGGTCAGGGATCGCGTGTCGGGTCTTACCCTCACAATAGAAGAATTCCTTAAGAGGGTCAGGGGGCATGTCACATTCTCGCAGCCTCATGTCGTCTCCAGCGAAACTAAGCAGCGAGCGGTCTCTTCGCCCCTCGGAGGTGAGCCCGTGGCTGACCTCCAAACGAAGTCTGAGAGTCAAAGCGCCTTGAATCCGGATGGGTCGCCTCCGGCGCCGGCGGAGCAGGTCGAGCCGCGCCCCGCATCAGATCTCACCAAAGGAGATGATTCGCGGACGAAGTGGGAGGCCAACTCACCGGTCCTCGACTCCAATCCGTCAGCCAAGAAGAACGCGATAGTTGAGACAAAGGGTGAGACTCAGGGCCGGATTGCAAGTCCCTCGCAGCCTCTTGCCTTAACGAATAAATGGAAGGATCAACCGGTCGTAATTCCATACGGCGCTACCATCTCTGAGATTGTTGTTCAGGCTTATGGAGATTACAACGCACTTGCCGTCGACCTCATCAAGGAATTCAACCCCCATATTGAAAACCTGAACTGGGTGAAAGCAGGAGAGAGGCTATGGCTCCCCCCCCTCACGCGGGACACCTTACTGCATCGGGACAAGACCGACCGCTATCGTCTGATCCTGGCATCGCCGGAGGAAATACGGGCGGCGAGGACACTCCGAGATACTCTGCTGCAGAGGGGATATGACGCAGTGATAATACCTCGAAGGGTTTCGGACAATCTCACCTTATACCGAGTAGAAATCGGCGGCTTGAAAAACCTTGCAGCGGCGGATCAAGCTTGCCACATCGCCACAGCGAGGTGCTGGATTTCGTTTGATGAGGATGCACGTCAAAGGGGGCAAGAATGAGTAGGACATACGATGCTTTAAAGAAGGCCGACGCCGAGAGAGCGGGTGCAGGGAACGGTTCTAGTCGGCCGCCTGATCCTGTAATCTCGCCACCTCCACAAGGCTTGAGATCGCCCAGAATGAGCTTCACGCTCGATCCTTCTGTAGAGGAGGAATATCAGAAACTGCGCGGCAATCTCTTTGCCAGACCGGGAAAAGACGGTCTACGCACGGTCATGCTTGTCGGGTCGAGCCACGGCGAAGGGGTCACAACAACTTGTACCATTCTGGCCTCGGTTCTTGCCAGAGCCGGTGTGGGTGAAGTCGTCCTGATCGATGCGAACCTGAGAAGTCCCTCATGCCATGATCTCTTCACAGCCTCCGGCTCAACGAAAGGGCTAACCGATCTGTTGACAGGCGGGGTTAGGTCCAAAGACCTTGTCTGGCCGACTTCCATCCCAAACCTCTCGGTGATCAAATCCGGCCGTCCTCTCCTCCAGAGCCCCTCGCATCTGTACCAAGGGCAGCTTGTGGAATTGCTGGTCCAACTGCGCGAGGAATTTCGCTACACCATCCTTGATTGTGCCCCGGTGAAGGATTACTCCGACTCTTCCTTCCTTGCTCCCAATGTCGATGGGATTGTCTTGGTCATCCGGGCAGAGCGGACCAGGATCGAAACAGCCATCAAAACTAAGCGCCAACTTGAATGGGCGGGGGGGCAAGTCATCGGGGCCGTTTTGAACAGCAAGAAAAACCACATTCCCATGGTGATCGAACGTCTCTTGTAACGTTTTTCGCAGGAGGAACCCCCATGGAGACGAGTGAGCTATTTCACCCGGAGAGGACCCAAGATCATCGCGACCTTGAGCTGTTCCGCAAAAGGACGCCGGATCATGGCGCCCCTGAACCTTGTCGCACTATTCTGAATACTCTCTTCAAATGGAAGCGGTTGATCCTGACCTGTCTGGTGGCTGTCGTTGTTCCTGTATGCATTGTAACCCTCCTAAAGGATGCTCAATATCAGGCCACGACTAAGATACTCCTGAAGGCCTCGCGCCCCCAGATTGCCCTCAGTCCTGGAGGACTGGAGCGGAACGTCAACTGGCCCATCACGCCAGCCGTGCTCAAAACTGAGATGCAGATCCTGGAAAGTCCGGATCTGGTCCAAAAGGCTGGGGAAGCATCCGGCTACCCGCTTCTGAATGACGGCACACAAGAATCCACCGCTCAGAATGGGCGGACGCTTGCGTCTCTCCTGGGGCGACTCGATGTCAATCCCGTGCCCGACTCTAATGTGATGGAAGTAAGCTTCCGGGATCAGGACCCCGTTCGGGCGACCCGATTCCTCAACACGTTGGCCGGTCGTTATCTCGAGAAACATGTAGCGGTGCACAGGGGCAACGGCGACGCCGCTAATTTCTTTACGCAACAGGCTGCTCTTTACAACACCCGATTTGAGAAGGCCAAGGAGGCCCTCGCGCAGTACCAGGGGAAGGATAAGATTATCGACCTTAACCAGGAGATCACGCTGAATCTGACAACACTTTCCAAATTCGAGGGGACGCTCAAGGAGATCCAGGCTGGAATCGAAGGCGCAGAGAAGGAGATCGGGATCCTTGAGCAGCAAGTGAAACAGCAACCGGATCAGATCTCAACGCAGAACACAGTGATGGTGAACCCGGAGGTCGCCTTCATTAGTTCAAAACTCATCGAGCTTGAACGGCAACGAAATGAGCTGCTTCAGCGTTACACGCCCCAGAGCCGTTTCGTAGTGGAAAAGGAAAACGAAATAGCTGCCCTACGGAAGCAATTAGAGGGGACCCAACAGCACGTTGCCGGCGATACAATCATTTCCAGGAATAAGCTGAGGGAGACCCTGAGCGAGCAGCTATTCCTCAAGAAGGCGGCCCTCGATTCCATCAAGGCCAAGAGAAGCGCCCTTCTCCCGGAGATGGCTCCCTACCAAGCGCGGCTCAGTCTCCTTAAGAGCAGGAGTCTCGATCTGGAGAGGCTCCAGCAGGAGTTGAGCTCGGCTCGCGACGCCTATCTTCTCAGTACAAAGAAGGCCGAGGAGGTCCGCATGTCCACAGCGATGGACGAAGAAAAAATGATCAATGTGGTGATCCTGCAAGAGGCCGTTGCGCCTGTTTTCCCCTTGCCGAAAGGTTTGCTGATGGCTTTAGCGATGGCGGCGGTCTCCGGCTTGATCTTGGGTGTGGGGACCGCATTCGCCCTGGAGTTTCTTAATACGACCATCAAACACGAGGATGATGTCGAGCGATTTCTCAAGGTTCCGGTTCTTGCCACTGTCCGCGAGTTCTAAGATCGTTCAGGGATAGCTCACTCACGCAGCCCACTATGCAGATTTCAGCCGCTAGAAGTACCGCAATGGAGCCGTGGGCTCTTGGGGCCGGGGGATTGTGCCTCGCCTTGCTCGTCGGCGGTGTGGCTTACCTTGGCGGCCCGGTGCTCGTACCGGTCGTGATCGTGGCCATCGTGATGGGGTCTGTCATCCTTTTTCGACCGGAAGTAGGGGTTCTTGTCCTGCTCGCCACGTTCCTGTTCAAGTATCCGAAGTTCCTTGAAGGATCAGGCTGGCTGACGATAAATAATCTCCTGGGGCTGACCTTAAGTGCGGTCCTCCTGGCCACTGTCGCTGTCCGAAAACAGCTCTGGTTTCTCAAGGCACCTCAGGTCCAGATGTTTCTCCTGCTGGGATTGGTCATGTATGTCAACTGGCTGTTCGTTGCTCGTATAGAGGCGCCCGCTCATCTGAGTCGCCTGGATTTAACCGGCAGCGACGTAGAGCGCTATATTACTCGACTGGCCTTTTTGACCTTCTTTGTCGCCTTCATCCGGACCTCTCGACAGCTCCTGTTGGTGACCGGCGTGTTACTTATTGCCATCTTCCTGACCGTTCCAAACGCCATCCTGCACTCCCTGACGGCCGCCGGGAAAGTAGAAACACTCAGGGCAGCGGCAACCACCGGGATCGAGGCGGCGAGGAACTCCAATTATCTAGCCTTTATCTGTCTCATGGGGATCACTCTTATCTGGTTTGCGCTTGTGGAGTACCGGGGAAGGTTGTTGCGTCTCCTGGGGAGCTTGGCGATTCTTACCCTGGTATTAACCATCGTTCTGAGCGGCTCACGGGCCGGCTTGATCAACCTGACACTTTTGCCCTTACTGCTTTTAGGCCAAAGCGGCTTACGACGAGGTCAGGTCGCTGCGGTGATCTTTCTACTTGTCCTCTCCATCAGTGTGAGCCTTGTTCTCGTTCCTCAGCCTGTCCTTCAGCGACTTGGCACCATCTTACCAACATACGAAGGCGAGGCAGTGTCCCGATCAACCGAACTTCGTCTGTTGATGCAACACATGGGCCTTACGCGGTTTTGGGAGAACCCCTTTATAGGCGTGGGAATTGGGAACCTTCGATGGATGAATGCAATGGACCCCACCTCCGGTGGCATACCGTTGGCTGCCCACAACGCGTATCTTCTAGCTCTCGCCGAGGGTGGAATCGTTCTCCTCGCAGCGTACCTTCTGCTGTTTTGGCAAACGTTTCGGGACCTTGGAAAAGCTCTGACGCTGTCCACTCTAGCCCCCGAAGTGTATCTCCGATGGCTGATCCTGGCCACCAGGACCAATCTTATCCTCCTCATGGTCTTCTCCTTCTTTACGGACACCTGGAAGGAGTTCTATTACCTTCTCATCCTGGGAACCACGGCGGTGCTGTCTCAGCTCTATCGAAAGGCTGCAGAACAGTCATGAGTCCCATCCCGATCCTCTACACCATTCCACGGTTGTCTATCGGCGGGGCGCAAACCCACCTGTTAGAGGTGCTGCGCCTCCTGAATCGTCGGCGCTTTTCTCCACTCCTGTGCTGCCTGGCTACCGACCAAGGCGATTCCTCCTATCTCATCCAACAGGTGCGAGAGTTGGAGGTGCCCATGATTGATGCGGGGATACGGAATGTCCCTAACTCTCTCATCCGTCCCCATACATTCCTTCAGATGGCACGGGTAGCTCGGATACTGAGAAATTATGGGGTCCAGGTGGTCCACAGCTACCTCTTTCCTGCGAACTGGTTTGGGACGCTCACGGCTCGTCTCGCTCGCGTGCCTGTAACAATCGCCAGCAAGCGCAATGTGGATGTCTATACGCAGGCCACAGATCGATGGGCATGTCGCATGATTAATCGACTGGCAGACCGCGTGACTGCCGTTTCCCAGACAGTCCGAGATCATGTTCATCAGACCGAAGGGTGCCCGCTGGAAAAGATCGTCGTCATTCCCAATGGAGTGGATGCCAACCGATTGAGGTGGACAGCCTGTGAACTGACAGACACGAAAGAAGTGCTGGGAGCTGTTGCGGGGGAGGCAGTGATTGGAACCATCGCTCGCCTCGTCTGGTATAAGGGCCTGGAATATCTATTGAAGGCGGCAGCCTTGATTGTAGGGCGCCAGCCTTCAGTCCGGTTCGTTGTGGTCGGGGACGGTCCCCTTCGCCGGCCGCTGGAAGAGAAGGCTAGAGCGTTGAGACTGAATGGGGCAGTCCGGTTCTTAGGCGCGGTACCCAACGCATCGAGTCTCCTCCCAGGCTTTGACATTTTTGTCCTCTCCTCCCTGTGGGAAGGGATGTCTAATAGTCTTCTTGAAGCCATGGCTGCCGGAAAGCCCGTAGTGGCTACCGATGTAGGGGGAGGTTCCGAAGTGGTGCTGGAGGGGAAGACGGGATTCCTGGTGCCGCCTAAGGACCCTGAAGCGCTGGCCGACGCCGTTCTGCGCCTTCTGGCCGCGCCGGATCTGGCCCGAAATCTGGGAGTAGCCGGACGGGTTCGCGTCGAGTCCAAGTTTACTCTCGAGATAATGGTCGCCCGCTTGGAAGAGTTATACGACAGCCTCCTGACGTCACGGATTGGTGCGTTATGAAGCCGCTCGCCTATATCGTGGGAACCTTCCCCACCATCACGGAGACCTTCATCCTTGGGGAAATGCAAGCGTTGTGCGTCCAAGGCGTCACGCTGCACCTGTTTGCCTTGCGGCGACCGATCGAGATTGCTCAGTATGCGCCGAAGACCGACTTCGGAGCGATGATGCACTACGGCCCCGCGTTTCTTGATCGGCATCTGTGGGGGGCCAACCTTCGGATGCTCCGCGCCTACCCTGGACGGTATCTCAAAATTGTGGGCGGCCTGCTCGCGCGAACCGCAGTGAACCCGATCCATTGCCTGAAGGCCCTTGGAGTATTTCCGATTGCGGTTGCGTTCGCCGAAGTTGTCGCTGAAAGTGGGATCGAGCATATTCACGCTCACTGGGCAACGCACCCGGCAACCGTCGCCTACATCATCTCCCGTCTGCTCAAAATCCCGTTCAGCTTCACGGCTCACGCGTATGATGCCACCTTAATTCGGACGATGATGCGGGAAAAGGTACGACGGGCGGCATTTATTATCACCTGTACCCGCCTTAACCGCAGGTTACTGACGGCTCTGTTTCCGGAGTCTGAGAGTAAGATCTTAGTTAACCATCACGGCATCTTCCTTGACAGATTTATTCCCAACGGCAAACAGATTGTGCAACCCCAGGCCGAATTCCGCATTCTGTCCTGCGGCAGTCTTTACCCGAGAAAAGGATTTCCTGATCTCGTGGAGGCCTGTCGACTCCTGCGGGACAAGGGCTGGAAATTCCGATGTGAAATTATCGGCGAGGGGCCGTTACGACGCCGGCTAGAGCGTTCTATCGCACTGCACCATTTAGAGGAGGTCGTCAGCCTTCGGGGCGCTTTACCCCAGAAGGAGGTCATCGACAGCTATCGAGCAGCAGACCTATTCGTGTTGTCGTGTACGACAGACCATCTTGGATGGGACGAACTCTTCAGCGATCCGCTATTACTGCTGGAGGTGGGACTGGCTGCTCCTTTCAGGCCCGTCACGGATGGCATCCCAAACGTCCTGGTCGAGGCCATGGCTATGGGGATCCCCGTGGTCTCGACAAATGCCGGAGCCGTGCCCGAACTCATACAGGACGGCCGGACAGGAACCCTTGTTCCTGAGCGAGATCCTCGCGCTCTCGCCGCGGCTATAGACCATCTGCTCACGAATCCCCATACGCGTCAAGAGCTTGCTCGCGAGGCCAGGGAGACCGTCCGGCGATACTTTGATCGGTCTAAGAATGTCGGGGCGTTGCTGACGACTTTTACTTCTCGACTCCAGACGAACGGTAACCGGATAAGTCGTTGCGATTAAGGGTGACGAGATGCTCCCTCCTGCAGCCGTCATTGAAAGTGTGGGGTCGGAGTTACCGACCGTATCAATCGTGATTCCCGTGCGAAACGAGGAGGACTGCATCGCCCGGTGCCTCAACGCTGTCCTTGCGCAGACCTATCCTCCCGCCTTACTGGAGATCATCGTGATAGACGCACACTCTCATGATCGATCGCGTGCGATCGTTGCGGATTACGCGGGGCGTGACGCGCGGATCACGCTGCTCTCCAACCCCATAGGTACGATTCCCGCCGGTTTGAACGTAGGAATACGGGCCGCTCGGGGAGAGGTGATTGCGCGGGTCGATGCCCGAACTATTCTAGCCTCTGACTATCTGAGCACCGCAGTTGAATTACTGGTCTCGATGCGGGCGCATAATGTGGGCGGCCCCGTCCGGAGCATTACCCCTACGCTTGGCGGGCGGGCGCTGGCGTTAGCTTGGGGGTCTCGCTTTGGCCTCGGTGGAGCATCGGAACGCTACCGGGAATCTACGGAATGCTGGACCGACACAGTCTATCTCGGTGTCTATCCGCGTAAGGTGTTCGAGACTATCGGCCTCTACGACGAGAATATTCTTCAAGATGAGGATGCGGAGCTCAACTATCGGCTTCGATCTCATGGGGGACGGATTCTCGTGAGCCCGAGGCTACGCTCGTATTACTTTAACTCCCCCTCACTGCGACGGTTGGCGTGGAAGAATCTCGTCTTCGGGTACTCGAAGGTCCAAGTATGTCAAAAATATCCTCGGATGATGAACTGGCGCCACTTCGTCCCCCCCATTTTTGTAGCTGGTCTCCTGCTCGGCCCCATTCTGGGAAGTGTCCATTGGCTCTTTGGCGCCGTCTGGATTGTTGGCGTGGGCAGTTACCTGCTGGTGTGTCTCGGGGTGATGGGCCGCTACCTCCTTCAGGGAGAGGGACGGACAACGATGCTCCTCCCTCTGATCTTTCCGATTCTGCATCTGAGCTGGGGGGCCGGGTTCCTGGCGGGAACCGTGCGCTTCTTCTCGCGATGGTTCCGGTATGAGCCCGCGCCGCCGCCGCCTCTCTCTCAGGCATCGGCACCCCTCATTCAGGAAGCGATTGGATTTGCCGTCCGGAAAAGACCATGAATCCATCAGCCATGGCTGATTTCTTTGAGCGTCTGGGGCACCGGGTGGTCCGGACCAAAAGCTCTTATTGGTATGACGTCCGCCGCCGCTTCTACCTCGGCTTTCCTCACCACCGGCTGATAGACCCCAGCCCAGATGAACTGTACCCGTTCTTTCTGCGACTCAATGGAGGGGTTCGATACTCCGGTCCCCCCGAGAGTCCCGGCCGCCAGAGCTATGCATTGGTCTGCCGGGATCGGCGCTACGATCTGGACCTTCTCAGTTCCAATACTCGAAGCAAAGTCCGTCGTGGGCTCAAGCACTGCACAGTCGAGCAACTGGAGCCAAGCTATATCATGGCACACGGGAAATCGGTTCATGATGATACCTTGCGGCGGATCCGAATTCACGACCCGTATCCCTGGGAGACTTACTGGCGCGCCGTGAAGGAGTCGAATTGTGTTGCAGTATGGGGTGCGCTGATCGGTAAGACGCTGACGGCGTACCTGGTGGCGGTGTTGGTGGAGGGGTGTTGGGAAATTCTGGTTGTGCGTTCATTAAGCGAATTCCTGCGATGTTATCCCAATAACGCCCTGCTTTTTACCGTACTCCGCCAGATGCTTTCCAACCCTCAGATCGGGCAGGTGTTTTTCGGGGCAGAATCCTTGGAAGGGTTGAGCAGTATCGATGAATTTAAGTTGAGCATGGGCTTTGTAAAGTCGCCGATCCGCCAGCGGATCGTTCTTCATCCCTTCTTGCGGCCGGCCCTCTGCAACCCTCTGGCGGTGCGGGCTGTCGGCGGGCTCGCTCACAGACAGCCTCAGAGTGAGTTTTGGCGCAAGCTCGATGGGCTGACAGCCTTCGTCGCATCGGGCGGAGCTTAACGGGAAAGCGACGCAAGGATTCGGGCAGGCTTGGGAAAGGAGCCAATCGGTATGGACTTGGTGACGGGGGGCGCGGGATTCATCGGCTCGCATCTGGTAGAGGAGTTAGTGCGTCAACGGCGGCGGGTTCGGGTGCTCGACAACTTCTGTACTGGTCGGCGTGAGCACCTGGATGCCGTGCGTGACGAGATCGAGTTGGTAGAGGGCGACATTCTGGAGGCTGCTACGGTCAGGGCCGCCATGAGAGGTGTGCGCCGAGTATTCCACCAAGCGGCCTTGCGCTCGGTACCCCGCTCTGTTGATGACCCACTGACAAGTAGCAGGGTCAACGTGGAAGGGACCCTGAACGTCCTGATTGCGGCGAGGGATGAAAGGGTGGAGCGGGTGGTCTATGCCTCGTCCTCGTCGGTGTACGGTAACAGCCAAAGATTCCCCTTGAGCGAGGAACAGCGCACGTCTCCGGTTTCCCCGTACGCCATTACGAAGCTGGCGGGGGAGGAATTCTGTCGAGTCTTTGCGTCCCTCTATGGCCTCTCTTCCGTGGCGTTACGCTACTTCAACGTCTTTGGCCCACGGCAGGATCCTGAGTCGCAGTACGCAGCAGTCATTCCCCGTTTCTTGGCGACGGCACTCCGAGGGGAGAGCCTGGAAGTCCACGGCGACGGGAGGCAATCCAGGGACTTCACCTACGTGCAGAATGTAGTGTTGGCCAACTGCCTGGCGGCGAAAAGTGCGCGGGGGGGTGGCGAGGTGTTCAATGTAGCTTGCGGCCGGCAGCATTCACTCATGGACATCGTCAAGCTATTGGGCGAGATGTTCGGGCACGAGGGCCACTCCATCCGTTGGCGCCACACCCCGCCTCGACCGGGTGACGTACGGCACACTTTGGCCAACATCGGTAAGGCTCAGCAGATCCTGGGCTACGAAGCTCCTGTGCAGTTCACCCAAGGGTTGTATCTGACCGTAGAAGCCCTCCGTAACGGCACGGTCTCCTTGGGCGCGGCAGGCAAACAGTGAGGAAAGGCGTGTCGGCGGTTCCGATGGCGGTCGTGTACCCGGACAACCTGGCGGCCCTCGGGGTCTGTCGAGCGTTGGGGGTGCTGGGCATCCGGGTCACCGTCCTCTCTTCAGACCGAACGGCACCAGGGCAGTATTCCCGTTATGCCACGCGGGTAGCCTGCCCGGCTCAATCCGGCGAGGCCGAACTCATAGACTTCCTCGTAGAGTTCGGCCGGGCTCAGCAGCCGAATCCGGTCCTGTTTTTGACGGACGATGCCTCAATCGTGGCGCTCCACCGGCATCGGCACCTCCTGGAGAACTATTATCGGTTCCCGTTAGCGCCATGGCCGGTCCTGCGCCGGATCATGTTAAAAGACCAACTATACCGATCCCTCGAGGGGGTCGTCCCGTTGCCGCGCACCTGCGTTCCGATTCATGAGCGTCAGTTGGCCGATGTGGCCGGAGATGTCGGGTACCCGGCTCTGATCAAGCCTCTGCTTCGCTGTCTTTCGGACTCCGCCGATCTCAATGGCCCGCCCTTTGAAAAGCTGTTTGGCTCGAAAGCCGTTCGGGTTCATACGTTCACAGCGCTTACAGACGCCTATCGAACTGCCTCTGCGCACGGGTTTCGTGTGGTGGTGCAGGAGGAAATCGAGGGACCTCCGACCTCGCTCTACTCTCTTGGTCTGTATGCTGCCCGACACGGGGGTGTCAAGGCGACTTTTACATCGCAGAAGCTGGGCCAGGTCCCCGCCGACTTCGGCGATGGGCTGATTGTCAGAGCGGTCCGGGCGCCTGAACTGATCCCGTTGGGAGAACGGGTAATCCGACACGTCGGTTATTACGGAATAGCCGACATCGAATTCAAGTGGGATGCCCGGGCCAAGCTCTTTAAGCTCCTGGACATCAACCCCAGACCTTGGCTCTGGATTAACCTCCTCACAGCCTGCGGGGTGAATCTCTCTTACGCCGCCTATCTCGATGCCCTGGGTCGTCCGATCAACCCAACACTTTTCGATCAGCGCGATTTTCAGACGAGGTGGATTTCGATGAGAGGGTTCTTGGTCTCTCTGATCCGGTCCCTCGGGGCGAAACGACATGACGGGGATCTCTTGGGCCTGCTGCGCCATTGCCGGGGGCAGCGTATCGGCCCGCTATTTAATGTCAAGGATCCCCTGTTCCGGATGTTCCTCAGTCCGGGGTATTGGCGGGACGCGTGGTTGCAGGCATCGCGGGAAATCCAGCGCCTTCACACATCCCCCGGAGCGATCAGTGGGCATCCGCTCCTCAATGAATAAGATCTACGATCTGCTCTCTAAGCATCTGCCGTCCAATGCCCTACGAATCGGCTGTCAGCGGGCCAAAGGGGTCAGAATCGGGAGAAACGTCTACCTGGCCTATGATGTCAGTATCGACATGGCCTGCCCAGAGCTGGTGGAGATCGGTGAGAGTGTGCGGATCGGGATCGGGGTCATCATCCTGGCGCACAACCGGCCTTCCGACGGGTGGCTGGCCTATCTTGGACAGGTTCAACAAAAGGTGTGTATCCGGCGTCACGCGGTCGTTTCGGCGGGCGCCATTATTCTGCCTGGGGTGACCGTGGGAGAGTTTGCCATCGTACGAGAGGGAGCAGTGGTCAGAGAAGATGTTCCTTCATTTACCGTGGTGGCCGGTGTTCCGGCGCGGGTCATTGAGAATCTGCCTCGGGACCAGGCGCGAGACGGAGTTGTCGGACACGGGGACGCGCCCCCGTAGACCGGAAGACAAAAGGCGGCCCTCCCCAACGACGGTTGGCGACCAGGCTGGGGAGGGCCAGAGCGACAGACGCCGCTCCGGATTTCCTGTGAGGAAATCTCCGCACGGCGCCGATCACCCATTTGCATTGTACGAGGAAAGAAATGGCAAATCAACGTGAGATCGTAAGCGACGACAGCATGCTATCCGTGTTGCCTCAGCGCAGTGCTTTCTTGCAGTTCCATAAGCCGTCGATCGATGAAGATGAGATCGGAGAAGTGGTCGATACGTTGCGCTCCGGCTGGCTGACCATGGGGCCAAAGACGCTGAGGTTTGAAGAGCAATTCGCCGGCTATATCGGCGCGAAGCACGCGTTGGCGGTGAACTCCTGTACTGCGGCTTTGCATCTCGCGCTGGACGCCATTGGTGTAGGAGCGGGGGACGAGGTGATCACATGCACCTTTACCTTCGCCGCCACCGCTGCAGTGATCCTCCATTGCGGCGCGAAACCCGTGTTAGTGGACTGCCTGCCGGATACATTAACCATCGATCCCGAGCAGGTAGAGGCTGCTATCACGCCCAGGACGAAGGCGATCATCCCTGTCCACTTTGCCGGTCACCCATGTGAGATGGCGGCGATCCTTGAGATCGCCCGCCGTCACAAGCTGGTCGTGGTCGAGGATGCGGCGCATGCCCTTCCCGCCGCCTATCGCGGTCGGCGAATAGGCACCCTCGGAGACCTGACGGCGTTCAGCTTTTATGCCATCAAGAATATTACGACCGGAGAAGGGGGAATGGTGACCACGGACCGCCAAGACTATGCCGAGCGCATCGGTCAGAGGCGGCTGCACGGCATCAATCGAGATGCGTGGAAACGCTATGCCGACCAGGGATCCTGGCGCTACGAGATCAGCTACCCCGGCTTTAAGTACAATATGACCGATCTCAACGCATCTCTGGGCATTCACCAGCTCAGGAAATGTGACCGCTTCCATAGGGCGCGCAATCGGTGTGCCGCTCTCTATCTGGAAGGACTGAGCCAGCTCGCGGAGATCACGCTTCCCACTACACGGCCTGAGGTTGAGCACGCGTGGCACCTCTTTCCCATCCGTCTGAACCTGGAGTCCATGACGGTGGGTCGCGACGGCTTCATTGAACTCCTGCGCCAGGAAAAGATCGGCACAAGCGTTCATTTTATTCCTCTTCACCTGCACCCATACTACCGACAAGTATTCGGTTATCAGCCTCAGGATTTTCCCCACTCTCTTGCTGCCTTCGAGCAGATTATCTCCTTGCCCATCTACCCCGACATGTCGGAGGAAGACATGCGAGATGTTGTTCAGGCGGTCACGAAGATTGTGAAAACCCATGCCGTAAGAAGGAGGACCGGTCGTGGCTAAGCGTCCACTGGACATTGTCCTGGCCCTCATCGGACTTTCGCTGGCTTGGCCAGTCTTGCTGCTGATTGCCCTGCTCATCAAGCTGGATTCCCGAGGTCCGGTCTTGTTCCGACAGGAGCGCATTGGGCGGGCGGGAAAGCCGTTTCGGCTTCTCAAATTCCGCAGTATGGTCGACAACGCCTACGCTCTGGGCCCCCGACTTACCCAGAAGCGCGACCCTCGGATTACGCGGATCGGCCAAATCCTTCGTTGGCTCAAGCTGGATGAGCTCCCGCAGCTCATCAATGTCCTGAAGGGCGATATGAGTTTTATAGGCCCGCGTCCGGAAGATCCCCACTTTGTCTCGTTGTATACCGAAGAGGAGCGGGCGGTGCTTTCGGTGCGGCCCGGTATCGTGGGTCCCAGTCAGATCAAAGGGCGGGATGAGCTGGAGCTGTACCCTGAAGGAGTGGATACGGAACAATATTATACCGAGCACATCCTTCCGGCGAAGCTCCAGACCGACTTGGAGTATGTGCGTCGCGCGAGTCTCTGGTGCGACCTGCAGTTGCTGATGGCAGGCATTGCCGCGACGGTCCTTGGTTCTTTTAAGTCCAAATATGTTCGTCTGAATCGAAGAAAGATCTCTTTTCTCGGTCTCGACATTGCGCTGAGTCTCAGCGCATATCTGCTGGCTTTCGGTCTCGTGTTCGATTGGACGATTACCTCCCACGCCATTCCATACTTGACCCTGGTGTGCATCTCGATCGTGCTCTTCCGACCTCTCTGCTTTATGTATTGTGGACTCTACCAGAACATTCTCAAATATCTGGGGACAACCGAGTTTACGGCCGTTATCAAAGCCGTGACGCTTGGCTCGGTCCTGATCAGCGCGAATCTGTTCCTTTTCGGCTTCGCTTCGCACTCCAGGGCTGTTCTCGCCACCGATTGGATGTTGTTGGTGATCGCCCTGTTCGGCTATCGACTCTATCTGAAGGCAAGGGCCGAACTTGCGTCGCATCCCAGAATCCCAACAGTGATCGCGGGAGTCACCAACATGGGTGAGGAGTTGGCCAGAGAGCTGATCCGGAATCCTTCTCTCCCATACATGCCCGTTGCCTTTCTGGATAATGACCCGCACAAGTGGGGCGCCCTCATCCATGGCGTTCGGGTCAAGGGGGGGATCAAGGATCTTGCCCAGGTCGCCCGACTGACGGGGGCTCGGATGGTCCTCATTCCTTATCCCAATATGTCCACGAATGGGGACCTGCGCGACATGATTCATCAGTGCCGTCAACAGCGTCTTGACTATCGTGCCATCCCGGCGCTCGATCATTTGCTGAACGGATCGTTCCGGCTTCCCGAGGACCCGGCGGCGCATACAGGAGATCTCGAACCGGCTCAGCACAAAGCTACCAGTGATAAGCAAGAGCCAGGCGGCGCAGAAACACGCGCGGCTTTCCCGAAAGGACCACCTGTAATTCTGGTGACGGGGGGGGCCGGCTACGTTGGGTCTTGGTTGGTCCGAAAGCTCCTGGAACGCAACTACCGCGTCCGTATCCTCGACAGCTTGCTGTATGGAGACCGCGGGCTCCGTGATCTCGCCGACCATTCGCATGTGGAGGTCATAGAGGGGGACATCCGACATCTGTGGACGATGGCTCGCGCGATCAAAGGCGTCAGCGGGGTGATCGCATTGGCGGCCTTCGTGGGAGATGCTGCCTGTGATCTGGACCCTGAAGAGACGATTGCCACCAACTACGAATCGGTCAGACTACTGGCCGATGTATGCCGCCGGCAAGGTGTCCGGCGAGTCGTCTTCGCGTCATCGTGCAGCGTGTACGGGGCCAACTCCGCCCTGGTCCTCAACGAAGGCTCCTGGCTCAATCCTGTCTCGCTGTATGCGCGGACCCGCATCCAGGCTGAGGAGGTGCTCCTCCGGCACGCGGAGTCTTTCGAGGTCGTCATCCTCCGACTGGCCACGGTCTTCGGCCTCTCGCCGAGAATGCGGTTTGACCTCCTGGTGAACACGCTGACGCTCAACGCCGTGATCAACCGGAGGATACAGCTCTTCGGGGGCGAACAGTGGCGTCCCAACCTCCATGTGTGTGATGCCGCTGATGCCTTCATCCTTGGCCTTGAGGCGCCGGCCGAGAAGGTTCAGAAGGGGATCTTCAATGTCGGCTCTAACGAGAGCAACTACACCATCGCTCAGATCGCCGAGCTGGTGAAGCAACACGTGGGACAGGTGAAGGTGGAAATCAAAGCAGATCAGGCCGATCAACGGAATTATCGGGTGGGATTTGACAAGATTCGGTACGTCCTTGGCTTTCAACCGCAGTTTACGGTGGAGGACGGGATCAAGGAGATTGCACAGGCTCTGGCGGGCGGCCTGATCCGAGATCCTGCTGCCGACATCTATCACAATTACCGATGTTTGACCAAGCGCCGCCCGTCGCAGGCTGTGGGAATGCTACGGCCTATGCTGGCTGGGACTGCGGCCACGTGATGGAGGATTCCATGGCACACACGCTCTTTCCAACCGACAGGGCCGAGATCGGCCACGCAGGGCAGCTCATCTTTGATGGGATCGATCTGAGTCGAGTAGCTCAGGAGTATGAGACCCCGTGCTATCTCATTTCGGAAAACATCCTTCGGTCCAACTATCGGAGGTTCATGGCAGCGTTTGAGGGGGTGCCCGGCTTCAAAACGTATTATTCGGTAAAGACCAACTACGAGAGCCGGGTCCTGCAGTGCTTGCGTGATCTTGGCTCCGGGGCCGAGGTGTCGGGAGCGCTCGAACTGTTAGCCGCTCGCAGGGGGAGGTTCCGACCGGAGGACGTGGTATTCGATGGTCCCTGTAAACACGAGGAAGAGCTTCGGCAGGCCATTGATCTTGGGATTCACCTTATCAATGTGGAGTCCGAGCTTGAGCTGCAGGTCATTGACCGGCTGGCGCGCGAAAAGGGACGTATCATCCCCGTAGGGATCCGCATCGATCCGATCGTCAAGAACCCCTCCTATAGCACACTTATCGCGACCTACAAGCAGAAGTTCGGATTTCCCATCGATCGCTGTGATCCCGTGTTCGAGCTGGCGAATCGGTGTAAAAACGTTCAGGTGGTCGGCCTGCACGCCCATATCGGCTCGCAAATCTTGTCTCCCGATCTGTATGTGAAGAATCTGAATGCCCTGTTTGAGTTGGCCGCCCGCCTCACGAAGAACGGCTTGAAGATTTGGGAGATCAATATCGGAGGGGGATTCCCAGCCCAAAGTATCCGACATCTCCGGGTGTCGAGACGGATGAAAGGCGCGCGGCTTCTTGAGCGAGTCAATCTTCTCGAGTCGAAAACGCCTGAGATTGACGAGTTTGGGAGAAGTGTCCAGGAAGGATATCGAGCGGCGTGTCTGCAGTGGAATATCAAGCCGACTCTGGCAGCCGAGCCGGGTCGCAGTCTCGTAAGCAACACCTGCGTCATCATCGGGAAGGTACGGGTGATCAAGGATCGCTGGGTGTTTACCGACATCAGCATCAATGACGTTCCGGAAAATCTCTTCTTTTCGGAGTTCAGGGTCTTCTTCCCCAACAAAATGCGGGAGGGTCGGACAAGAAAGGCCCACCTCAGCGGTCCAACGCTCGCGACGAATGACGTCATCTTATTCGAGGCCGATGTTCCTGAGCTTGAGCCCGGAGATCCTATTGCCATTTTCGATACAGGCGCCTATTCAATCAGCCGCGCCAACCAGTTCACCCGGCCAAGAAGTGCGGTCTACTTCGTGAGGTCTGACGGCAGGATGGAGGTCATTCGCCGCCGGGAGCGGCCAGAGGATGTTATGAGAATGCAGGTATGGAATCAGCAGGAGGATAGCAATGAGTTCGTGGAAAGGTTTGCTGTTGCGGGGTCTTCGGTACGGAATCGAGCGTTGGAATGAAGCGACTCCCGGCTCGCCGTCGATACGCAGCCGGCTCTCGTAGGGAAAGCATATGACAGACATCACCGTTCACTGCCTGGTCCGGAACGAGGAGCGATTCGTCCGGCAGGCCATTGTGTCGGTTCTGCCGCTCGCCCAGCGTGTCCTGGTGTACGACACTGGATCGACAGACGCCACCCTGAATATTGTCGACTCAATCCAGAGCGACAAGATCGAGATCGTCCGAAAGAGGGCTTCAAGCTCGAGAGAGCTTAGCGAGTACCGAAACGAGATGATCGAACGGACAATGACGGAATGGTTCATGCTGGTCGATGGCGACGAGATTTATCCGACCCGTGCGATCTCAAGAATCGTGGACGAGATGCGGGCGGTTCCGCCAACCGTCCACCGGATTAATCTCGATCGGAGGGACTTTGTGGGGTCGTTCAACTTCATCCTCCCCGTTTACCGGATAGGACGGATCTTTCGCACGAGCCGGATTCGAATCAGGACTGATAAGCCGCTTCGAAACCGGCCATGGGTTGAGCCGCCCTATCTGCGGGATGATCCATCTGCTCCACTTGATCAATGCACAATACAGTTGCCTGGGGATATCTTCTTCTTCCACTGCCAGTACCTCGCTCGATCCTCACGGGACAACGACCTTGGAGCGCTCCGGAGGTGGCGGAAGCCGCGATTCCTCGCGCGTCCATACTTCGGGCCATGGCCGGAGGCCCTTGAGGTGAAAGGCATCGCCCCCTGGATGACGCCCAAACTCTTTTGCACCTGGAGCTGGCTGAACACGAAAATCCTCTGGGCACGGGGCGTCGACTCGGCATGGAAACCAACCGGAGCATAGTAGCTATGGAGCCGAGCATCGCGGACCTGACCGATCACACTTACTGGGAAGGTGTCTGGAGGCGCAAGGAGTCGCGCTCCTGGGCGGACCTGAGATGGGTGCAACACCGATACAATTGGTTCGCGTGGGATCACCTCCTCCGGGCCCGGCTCAGGCCACAAAAGGGAGGACGGTTTCTGGAGGTCGGCTGTGCGGGAGGAAAGTGGCTCATCTACTTTCACAAGACCTTTGGGTACGCCGTAACCGGATGCGATTACTCCAAGGCCGGGTGTGCGATGGCCAGGAAAACTCTTGAAGCTGCCGGCATCGACGGGACGATTCTCCAGCAGGATCTGTTTGCCTTGACGGGGGAGTTCGATGTGATCTATTCGCATGGTCTCATTGAGCATTTCAACGATCCCAAGAGTCTCTTGCGGAAGTTCGTGACGTTGCTGAGCGATTCGAGCGGGACGCTCATCTCCGTTGTGCCGAATCTCACTGGTCTCAGCGGCTTCTATAACCGGCTCCTGAAGCCGGAGACTTTCACGACCCACAGGGTCATTACCCTGGACGAACTCCGGGGCTGGTACGAGGAGATCGGACTCCACAACATCGAGGGCGGGGCCCTGGGCTCTTTCGTGCCTTTCATGTTCCCTCGCGACAAGATTCGAAGGGAACATCCCTACCTCTACCGCCTCTTTTGGGGCGCGTGTCTGGGCCCGCTCACCTGGGCGGCTAACCGGTTGTGCATGTTGCTCTTCAGGCGCGTTGGCGTTCGATTCGAAAGTCCGCGCTTCTCTCCGTATCTGTACGCGATCGGGGATCGGGGAGGGTAGGAGGTGACCCATGTCCCATTCTCAGCGGGTCGACCGGACGTCCCCCTGGGAGGGGCTGGGGGGTCGCCCGCATCCGAGATGGATCGCCAGAGGCCCTCCCAACGTCGGCGATCATCCCCGGGCTGGTGAACACTGCTGAAGGTGAACACGTTATCACAAGAAGGGAGAGAAGCATGAGAAAGCAATGGATTGCGACGTTAGGGATTCTTGCTCTGATGCTTGCCATAGGAGGACGGGCTGAGGCGGCGGTCACTACTTGCGATCCGATCACTATCCAGCACATCGTAGACACTCCCGCCGAGGCTGCTGCTATAGGCGCCAATGATTATAACAACACCAACTGTCACCTGATTATCCAGGTCAGCATTCCGATACCGCCAAGCCACACTGTGTTGGTACTCATGGCCGATAGGATCACAATAGATCCGGCGGGCGGCCCAACCCCAGCCGTGGACGTCGAGATTATCAACGACAACGTTTCATCAGAGATCAGGCTCACTACAACGACTGATGTGGTCGGTCATATTGAGATCACCAACGGGGTCCTCAAAGCCCATAAGCTCTTGAGGTTCGTCGCTAAAGAAGATGTCACCGCGAGAGATTCGCAGCTTATAGCGGCCACTGTCTTCGGTCCCCCGCCTTCAGGGCTTGGTGGAGACTTCCGTATCGACGCTGACGGAAATGTGGACATCCAGGGAACCGCCACCCATGCGGGAGCTATCCTGGAGTGGGTCGCAGATGGAAGCATCACCTTCATCTGCTTAGGGGGTCCCACCGGCTGCCAGGATCCACTCGATTCGAGTAAAGCTGTGGAGCTCTGTGGTACGTGTCCCCCAGGCAGCACCTGTCCCCCGGATCCACGCGTGCCCCCCACGGTCTTCCCCTGCGCTGTGAACTTTCCCACCGACGCGTCTCTAAGGGAGGTGTGCTTCCCCGGTGGGGATGCCGTGCCGTGCGACGGCGGCAGTAAAGAGAAACGTTTTCTGGCAAGGAGCGGCAACATTAACATCGCGGGGACGACATTGACCTCAGCCAAGCATATCACGTTTACCGCGAACAACGGTAACCTGCTGGGGGCAGGCGCCAACCTGACATCGACCGATGATCGCATTGCTTTTGTCATCAAGGGGACGATAGATCTCTCGGACGCAACCCTCAGCAGTGGAAAAGACATATTTATTAAGTCGACAAATTGTCCCGTCCCGGTTGACCCATTAGACCCGTCAGACACTTGCATAAACGCCAACGGCGCGACTATGACCGCGGCAACACGAATTACCATGGCGACCCCGGGTAATGCTGGGGTCGTCGACGTCTGTGAGGCGACCCTCACCGACGGGAGCGGAGACCCCGTCCTCAACGGCGATACCGCGCCGCCGTACAACGATCCACCGAATAGGGTGGTCGATACGGCTACCGAATGTGATGACTTCGTGGCTCCTTCGGGTGATAACATCAAAGGCCCAGCCGTGATCACACCCTAAACGGGTACCGGGGAGCAAATCGGTAGAGGGTGGGAGGCCTCTTCTATAGGCCTCCCACCTCGCCCTGGGGACGGAATGTTTTCTTCCAAGGGATCGTGGAGAGATGACGACGCCGCACACAGAGATCAAATCTTCGAGAATCGGGCAACTGCTCAGCGGCTCAGGCCTCTATATGTTCGGTAACGTGGTGCGGCGTTCCTTCTCGCTGATCACGATGCCGCTTTTTACCCGTTATCTCTCCACCTCCGGCTATGGGATCCTGTCGATCGTGGGAGTTGTGCAACACATGCTGGAGGTCTTCTACGAGATGGGTATGGGCTCAGCCTCGACCCGGTTCTACTACGACTGTCGCGAGGAGCGCGAGCGGAAGGTCCTCTTTGGCACGCTCCTTCTCTTGTCGCTTGGTGCGACCCTGGTGCTGACCCTCTTATTGCTCGCTACAGGGGAGTGGCTCTGGGGGGTCGTCGGCAAAGACATTCCCTTCTTTCCGTACATCGTACTTACCATCGGCACAGTCTTTTTGGGAAACATCACGGTTCTGGCGTACGCGCTCTTCAGGGTGGAGAACCAGGCCGCGCGGTTTCTTCGCCTCAGCCTGATCCAGACGATCCTGACGGTGTTGTTGGCGGTGCTGTTCGTCGTCTGGCTGGGGCTCGGTCCGTTGGGGCCCGTCTTGGCGACATTCATCATCACGATGGCCTTCTTTGGAGTGTACGGCTACGCGCTCCGGGGACATGTGAACCTCGTGTTTCGCTGGCTTCTCGCCGGACAGGCGTTGGCATTCGGCCTTCCGGAAATCCCGCTCCGTTGGGGCAATTGGGCGTTAAAGGTGGCTGATCGTCTGATCTTGCAACACCTTACGTCGCTCTCGGTCGTGGCCATCTATTCGGTGGGCTATTCCGTAAGCAAGATCCCCTTCGACATGGTGGTGAAGGCGATCGACTGGGCCCTCGTGCCCTTCTTTTATGCGACCGCAACGAAGGAGTCGGAAGGCCGCTCGAAGGCGATCTTTTCTCGGATAGCGACGTACAACGTCGCTATGATAGCAGGTCTGGGGTTGGGAACGGTGCTGTTTGGTCGTGAGCTGATCGAGATCCTCGCTTCGGCCAAATATGCGGAGGCGGAGGCGGTCGTTCCTATTATTGTCGCCGCATCGTTCCTTCAGGCACTGTTCGACATCCCCAGCAAGGGCATTTACCTGCAAAGGAAGACCGGCTATCTCCTCCCCCTTTTTACCATCCCGGCCGCCCTGAACATCGGCTTGAACTTCGTGCTCATCCCTCGATTCGGCATGATGGGGGCGGCCTGGGCAACGCTTGTGTGTTACGCCGTCATGATTGTCCTGACTCTTACGATCTCCCAGCGGATCTACTATATCCCGTATGAGTACGTACGGATAAGCAAGGTCATCCTCGGAGCCTGCATGCTCGCCACGTTCGGCAGCCTCGCCTCTGAGGTCCCTTTTCTGACGCGAATCGCTGTGAAGACAACCCTGTTGATGGCGTTCCCACTCGGCCTGTACGTGATAGGGTTCTTTGAGGATACGGAGATTGGGTGGGTACGGGACCGGATCACGGGGCTGGTTCAGGAATGGGCCGGGTCTAGCCGATGACCGCGCTGGCAAGAAGCCACGGGTGGCGGGGGCCCGGACAGGTCATGGGCCAGGGGTCTGATGTCCAGGGGGTCTCAGCAGTGTTGCGACAACTGACGACGCGATACGCCCTCTATTTTCCCGATGCAAGGATGTCACCAACAATCTCGTCGGTCACCGTCACGTCCCGCAGACACTGTGATCTTGCCTGGGTTGAGCTGAAGTTCGACGGAGCAGCGGCAAGAATTTGTGTGAAGTTTCCGAAGGACCCCAAAAAGAGACCGCACACTCATCTGGAGCGGGTGGGGCAGGATCCGAGCGTAGAATTCGAGACGCTGTCCTACCTCCACGAGAGGTTTCGGAGAGTTCCAGGATGCGCCGTGGTGAGACCGATCGCCCTCTTTCCTGAAGAAATGGCGGTGGTGACCGAGGTGGCAGAAGGGAACAATCTCCACGATTTGATCAAAAGGAAGGCTGGCCCGTGGTGTGGAGGCTCGGAGGTCGAGGCCTTGAAGGCGCATTGCCTGGCGTCCGGAGTCTGGTTGCGCCATTTCCAGGAGTTTACGGCTCAGCAGCGGCAAGCTGCGCTCCCGATGAGCAAAATCCTGGAGCAGGTCACAGCCGATCTCGAAGTCTGTGTCCAGATGGGCCTGCCGCGGGCCGTGGCCTTCAGCCTGCTGACGCTTTGTGAGGAGCAACTTCGAACCGTTGAAGGACGAAAGGTTCCGGTCGTAGGGGAGCATCCTGACTTTCAGCCCGACAATATCCTCCTCTCGCCAGCCGGGGTCACGGTCTTGGATTTTACTAATTTCCAGTATGGTTCTGCATACAACGACGTCGGGCGATTTCTCGCGTCGCTCGATTTCCTCCGCAAGAACCCGCTGTACAGTCGGGAAAGAATCCATACCTTGAAAGCAGCATTCCTGGAGGGGTATGGCTGGAGCCGGAATGAGATGGATGCCGGATTAACCGCATACCTGATTCGCTACATGGTTCAAGCCACCAGGACCGCGAGAAAGTGGTCCTACCCCAACCCGGTCAAGCGCCTGCTGGAACGGTGGGCTATTGGATGCCTTTCCGCGTGGTGCCGGCGAGCAATGAGGATGGGAGATGCCTGCGGTGAACATATTCTCGGTTAGCAATCCAGGTGCGCGATGGGATCGCCGCCTGCTCTGGATTCTTGGCGTCGGGGCGATCGTCCGTCTGGTCCTCCTTTTCTTGTTGGGGGACCTGGAGCTCTGGATGGATGAGGAACAGTATCAAGAGATCGCGGTCAACCTGACCGAAGGACGGGGATTCGCCTTACACGGGCAGCCGACCTCCTGGCGTCCTCCCCTCTATCCGTTTATCCTGTCAGGGCTCTACATGCTGGCGGGTACGACTCACCCTGTCGTTGCGCGGGCTTTTCAGGCCATCCTTAGTCTATTGAACACGCTCGTCGTCTACCTGCTTGGCCGAAGGCTTTTCGGAGAGCGGGCCGGTCTCTGGGGGGCGCTCCTCTTCACCGTCTATCCCTCTTTCCTGTTGTACAACAACCATCTTCTGACCGAGATGCTGTTCACCTTTCTCCTGACAGCAACGGCCTATTGTTTCGCGGCGTATCTTGCCGGCAGTCGCCTCCCGCTCCTTGCCGCCTCCGGTGTGGCGCTGGGCCTTGCAGTTTTAACGAGGGACATCGTCTGGCCGATGGTGGGTGTGATGGCCCTGCTTGTCGGGTACGTCACCCGTCCGGGCTTCACCAGATGGATATGGCATAGCGGAGTGCTTCTCCTTTCCTTCCTGGTCGTTATCACGCCATGGGTGATTCGGAACAGCCGCGTTCAGGGAACGTTCACGCTTATTGCAACCAACGGGGGCCTCGTCTTTTTCGAAGGGAACTATGAGCATACCCCGCTGGATCGGCCGTGGCGCTCCCACGCCCTCGAACCGGAGTTGAAAGTGAGGCGCCTGCTCCCCACGGGCCTGACTGAAGGGGAGCGGCAGAGTATCGCCTTCCGGAAGGGGCTCGAGTTCATTCGAGATCATCCGGGGTTAACCTTTCGCCGCGCGGTGATCAAGGCGGCAAATGTCTGGGGTCTCGAACGGGAATTGGTAGGAGTGCTGTTGAAAGGAGGGTATGGCAGGCCTGGAAAGGGAGCGGTGTTGTTGATCACCGCGGCGATCTTTGGCGTCTATGCCTTGACGGTTCTCAGCGGGATGGCGGGGCTCTGTTTTGGTCTGGCCCAGCCCGGAGCGGGGCGGGCCTTTCATCTCTTTTTCGCCGCTCTGGTCGTACTCGTCACGCTTGCCCATGCCCTGGCATTTGGTCACCCCAGATACCACCTCCCACTTATTCCCCTCTTTTCAGTCTATGCGGCGCATGCATGGACCATTCGCCAAGAGTTGTGGAACGGACGGCGATCCTGGGCCTTTAAGGCCGCCTCCCTTCTGGCCGGGCTTCTCTTTACGGTCTGGGTCCGTGAGATATTGTTTGTCGAATTCGAGCGATTCGTCGCGGGACTCGGGGGAACATTATGATCGCACAGATCAAACGCGCTATCGCATCGACGACCAATATTCATCTGGCCGGCAACAGACCGAATGTGTTCATTTTTTCAACACCAAGAAGCGGCTCGACCTGGCTCATGGAGTTGATCTTAACCCAGCCGGGTTTTAAGCCTTGCAACGAGCCATTCAACCTATGGGACCCGGATGTGTCTCAATGCCTGGCTCGATTGGATATCACCGATTGGGCAGACCTCCACACTCTTCATGGACATCATGCGATGCACACATATATCCAGGGATTTTGCGATGGGCGGCTTCGATTCAAGAATCCGTTCTTCTATCGAAACTACTTTCGTCTGATGACACACCGTATTGTCTTTAAGATCCTTCATGCCGGTGAGGAGCGTATCAACTGGTTTCGGGATACATTTAACGGTCGAATCGTCTTTCTCCTCCGCCACCCGATTGCCGTGAGTGTATCCAGGAAATTCTATCCTCGGCTTGACGCCTTTCTCAACACCGAGTACAGCGAACATTTTTCTGAGAGGCAACTGAGAGAGGCGAGGAAGATTATTGATTCCGGAACCAGGCTCGAGCAGGGTGTGTTGGATTGGTGTCTGCAGAATGCCGTTCCGTTGAGAGATGCGACTCCTGACTGGATCATCATTTCATACGAACAACTTATCATTGATCCGAGGCCCGTGCTGAAGGTTCTGGCAAGTCGATTGGAATTGCCCATACCTGAACGGATGGTGCAGCGGCTCACTATCCCTTCGGCCTCGACCCACAAATGCGATGAAAAGACTAAGCAGGTACTCAAGAATAGGAAAGAGAATAATCGTTGGGTCCTTGAAAAATGGCGTGAAAAAGTCACCGAAGAAGAGGAACGCCGCGCCATGGAGATATTAGAGCAATTCAATGTCGATCTGTATCGGTTCGGTGATCCTGCGTGCAAACTGGTTGTGAGTTAGTTGGGTCTAGCAAGCGAGGCGTGAACCATCGTGTGCGGCATTTGCGGCAAAGTCAATCGTGATCCGGACGCGCCTGTGGACAAAGGTACGCTCCACAGGATGGCAAAGGCGCTGGCGCATCGAGGGCCGGACAGCGAGGGTTTCTTTGTGAACGATCATGTGGGCCTTGCACATCGCCGGTTGGCTATCATTGATCTCAGCCCGGACGGCACGCAGCCGATGAGCAACGAGGACGGGTCAATCTGGATCGTGTTCAACGGGGAGATCTACAACTTTCACGAGCTGCGAGACGCCCTGGTACGCAAAGGGCACAGTTTCCGTTCCAGAACCGACACCGAGGTGATCGTTCACCTTTACGAGGATCTGGGCCCTGAGGCCCTTCGCGCGCTCAGGGGGATGTTTGCGCTGGCTATTTGGGATGCGAAACACAGGCAACTCCTGCTGGCCCGGGATCGGCTCGGAAAGAAGCCGCTGTATTATTGTGCGGGGCCCTCCTGCTTTGCGTTTGCCTCTGAACTCCAGTCCCTTCTTGAAGATCCCTCTATTCCGCGTGTGCCAGACTTGGAAGCGATTCGGTACTATCTCACCTATCGGTACGTTCCCTCCCCCTTTAGCGCTTTTCAGGGGATCAGGAAGCTACCGCCGGCCCACTATCTGGCGCTCAAGGACGGGCAATTCCGGGTGAATCGGTACTGGGCTCTTCGCTATGCTGAGAAATCGCATGAGTCGGAGGGGGCTCTGGCGGAGCGTCTCCGGGGATCTCTTGAGGAGGCGGTCCGCCTCAGGATGATCAGCGACGTGCCGATTGGCGCGTTCCTGAGCGGAGGTCTCGATTCCAGCGCAGTGGTCGCCTTAATGGGTCGGTTGAGCGGAGGCCCCGTCAAGACCTTTTCGATCGGATTTGAGGAGCAAGCGTTCTCGGAGCTGCCGTATGCCAGAGCGATCGCCAGACGTTTCGGCACCGATCATCACGAGTGTGTGGTGAGACCCGATGCCGTCGGCATCCTCCCGCTTCTGGTACGCCATTTCGGTGAGCCTTTTGCCGATTCGACAGCGGTCCCTCAGTACTATCTCTCAAAACTGGCCCGCGAGTATGTAACGGTCGTCCTCGCCGGGGACGGGGGCGACGAGGCGTTCGGCGGGTATGACCGCTATGTGGCCGCCATGGCAACTCGACCCACTGACCACATTCCCAGCCCCATGAGAAATGGCCTCGCACGTGTGATCGGGAGGCTGTCGAAGTATCCTCTCTCCACCCCGTTTCTCCAGCGAACGGGACGTGTGCTCCGGGCGCTCAGCGACGATCCTCAGCGACGATATGTCCGGTGGATGAGCCACTTCGACATGCAGCAACAGGCCGCGATGTTTTCCCGTGCCTTCCTCAAACAGGTCCGGGAGATCGATCCGGAGAGGCTGATCCTCGACGCGTATAAGGACACGGATGCCGCCCATCCTCTGGATGCGACCCTCGACGTCGATGTGAATACGTATCTTCCCGACGACCTGCTTGCGAAGGTGGATATTACGTCTATGGCCAACTCATTGGAGGTTCGAGCGCCCCTGCTCGATCACCCGCTGATGGAGTTTGCAGCCACGCTGCCGCCATCGCTCAAGATCCAGGGCCTGGACAAAAAATACCTTCTCAAGCGGGCCATGGCCGATCTCCTCCCTGCGGAGATTCTGAATCGGCCCAAACAGGGGTTCATTGTCCCTATTGACCGTTGGTTCCGGCACGACCTACAGGAGATGGCGTACGATACCCTCCTTGATTCTCGGTCTCTCGGGCGAGGCTACTTCAGGCCGGGCGCGGTGAAAAGACTGTTGGATGAGCATGTCGGCGGCGTGCAAAACCGTCATCGTCAGCTTTGGAGCCTCTTGATGTTGGAACTGTGGCACCGGTGCTTCATCGATCAATGACCACGAGTGTGTCGAAGCTTCATGAGCGGAGGAGGGGCGTTGTCGGTGAACCGACCGAAGGACACAGTCGTCATATGAGGAAAGCTGATGCTCAGGTATCTTACCAAGAAGTGCATTCCCCAATCCGTTGTGAATAGCCTACTGTTGACGTTCCCTTCACTCTACCCCGGACTGAGATATGAGAGTCAGCTGTCAGAGGATCAGATGGCTGTGCTGAGCGGAATCTCAGGAAAAGGTCTTCCTGGAAATGTCATTGAATGCGGAGTGTATCGTGGGGGCACAACGGTGTTGATGGCCCTCTATCTGAAGAACACCCGGATTGCGAAAAAGATTTATGCGCTCGATTCCTTCAGCAGTTTTCCGGCGGATGAAGTCAACGAGGAGATTCGAAGGGGATTGGTTCCCGATCAAGGTCGGGCCGCGTTCACATCGACGTCCAGTGATTACGTTCAACGGAAAGTAGACAGACTGGGGCTGCATGACATGATTGAAATCGTGCCGGGTTATTTTGAGGATACCCTGGATACGATCAAGGACACCTTCTGTCTGGCCCTGATCGATTGTGATTTAGAGAAAAGCGCTGAATTGTGTTTAACCATGCTTTGGGACAGGATGGTTAAGGGTGGCTCCATCGTTGTCGATGACTACACCAATCCTGGCTATCCGGGGGCACGGATAGCCTCTGATCGATTCCTCAGCACCGTGAGCTATGCACAGCAGCACGTTTGTCATGGTCTACTGGTCATCGAAAAATAACAAGGCGCTGTTAGAACACCCTGGAAAGTGAGGAGTCGAATGAGACACAGCATTCTGGGAGGTCTGCTCCTCTTGTTCTGGTTGATGGCGGCAGCCGAAGCACCGGCTGGGAGACCGGAAGAGCCTCTTGTGGGGACACCGCAGGCGCCGTTCCTCCTGATAGATGTCCAGGATTCGCCGACTCTAGGCCCGGAGGATGCGCCGGTGACGATCGTAGAGTTTTCAGATCTTCAGTGCCCTTACTGCGCGCGAATCTCCTCGACGCTTAAGAGGCTCCTGCATCAGTACCCAGGCAGGGTTCGGTGGGTCTTTAAGCATTTCCCGCTCCGGATTCACACTGACGCGCCTCTGGCCCACGAGGCGGCCCTCGCGGCCCACGGGCAGGGAAAATTCTGGGAGATGCACGACCTTCTCTTGAGCAACCAAGGTCGCCTCAAGCGCGACGACCTCATGAGGTATGCGCGCCAGCTCGATCTGGACCTGCCCGCTTTTGCCAATGACCTCGACTCCCGGCGACTGCGGGCCCGTGTTTTGCGCGACAGCGTCCAGGGCCGCAGCCTGCGCGTGGATACGACGCCGACCTGCTTCATCAACGGCAAACGAGTAGTTGGCGCTCAACCACTCTCAAGATTCCGGCAAGTGATCGAGAGCGAGCTGGCCGAAGCGACCGTCATTCCGCCTGTCGCGCCGCCGATGCAATAAGGTCTATGGTACCTGGTAGGTAATGGTCAGGCCGGCGACTTTGGCGGGAGAGATTTTGCTTTCGAAGCTTCCGATACTTCGATTGGCAGTTGATCCATTGTCCGCAATGAACAGGGTCAGACTATTCCCTGGTACCCAGTCCGGATGATTGACGATTTCCTGGATGACAGACCTGAGGTTGGGGCTCGGATTGAAATCGCCCGCTGTCCAGGGCCCCGGGATGTCATCCACAACCGCGCCTGTCTTGCGTCGCCTTGAGAGATCTTCCGGGATCTGGTCGAGCGGCGCTGAATTCCCCGCGGCCTCGCCGAGGTAGCGGATGTTGATAGTCTTGTTGAGGTTGCCCAGGCCGAACAGGTGGAGAACTGCTGACTCGATGATCGCCCCGGAAGGGATAGTGACCCCGATAAAGCGAAAGGCGAGAAGGTAGCTCTTTCCCGGATACAAGAGGCCCGCTGAGGTTGTAACTGTTTTATTCCCGTTCTCACTGCCGTCATCACTGTCACTGGAGATGCGTATCTGCAGGGTCTCCAGGCCGGTGGGCGGGGAATCGATGACCAGGGTGACCGGAATCGATTGAGGGGAATTCGTCGCGGTTCCCGCTTCGACGGTCACCGTGCCCTGATACAGACCCTCCGCCAACCCGAATGGATTCACGGTAACCGTCGGTACGGACGGAGCCGTCCCACTTGCGGGGCTGATGGCGAGCCAGGTACCTCCGCTGACCGTCTTCATCGTGGCGCTCCAGTCGAGGGTTTCGGCACCGTCAGTGGCCACTGCCAGAGTTTGTGTAAGGGGCGCAGGCTCACCCACGGTAGCCCCGAACGAAAGGCTGCCCGGACTTACCGACAACGCTGGAGGTGCCCCGGAACAGGGCGCGATGGTGATGGCGGACAGGAACTGTTGATCGACGCTATCGAGTGGGCGCACCCCGGCATCCGCCAGGATTGAATGGGCGGCCGTACAGGCGGTCTGGGTGACAATCACAGGCGCCGGAAATGGATTCGGCTCATTCCCCTCCCGGTTGATATCGATCTTGTCGGCACTCTCATTACCCTGCACATAGGCGCGGGCGTCCGAGACGGTGATGGCATCACCGGAAGAGGAGTAGTAGTTGTTTACGATATTGGCCCGTGGTCCGTACCAGACGAGCGTCCCGTATCCGATGCCCCAGTTCCAGATGAGGTTATTGCGCATATCGATGGTCGTACCCGTTGCGGGGGTGCCGACGTCATCGATGCGCACCTGGGGATTTCTGGTCAAACCTCTCGTAAAGACGTTGTGGTGGAGGGTGATTCGAGACGGCTGATCATACTTGATGAGCATATTCTTTCCGGGTCCGCCGAGAATACTCCAGGAAACCGTGACATCGTGCGAGCCCCCCGTAATCTCCATATTTTCATCGCCGGACCCCTCCACAGAGACATGGTCAATGACGACATTGTAGGCGCCGTAAGCAATTTGGATACCGTCGATGGGGGACCCTCGTACACGCAAGCCTTTCACAATAACATCGTGCGCCCCTTTGTTACCGCGGATAATGAGCCCTCGATTCCTCAAGGTAATTCCTGGGCTCGGGGCGGTAAAGCCGTCTATCGTAATATTGGCCCCCAAAACATAGATGTAGTCGGTTAAGACGATCTCTCCTCCGACATCAAAGACAACTGTTCGATTGCCCTGTTTGACAGCTTCTCGGAAGCTCCCTGGACCAGAGTCATTCAGATTGGCGACATGTACCACCGTTCCCCCGCCCCCACCCGTGGTCGTGGTACCAAATCCCTGATAGGCCTGCGCCGCTTTCGTTGACAAAAGCAGTGACGCGAGCATTGCGACACACGTCAGTAGCGAGTGTTTCTTGAGGCGCGCTTGGGTTCGTCTCATTGTTTGCCTCCACGCGTTGTTCACCTTCTGTTGCTCAACCTATCGCCAGCTCATGAGGATACTCGAAGATGATCTTGACGTCAGGTTGTCGATGGCTCCGACCCTTTGAGTGGGATGATTTCTGATCTTACGCAGCCTGGGAATGGGAAAGACCAGCGCCCTCACCATTAATAGTTTTTCGCTTCCGTGTCAACAAAAGTTTGAGCAACCGTTCCAATAGGAGAGATCATGAAAGTCTTTTGGACTCGTCTTGAACAGTTGTGCCACGGCGCCCTGTGGGGAGGATTCATCGGGATCTTTGCCGGCTTCATTGAGTACATGCTCCTGTATTCAAGATCGGTGTTTCCCGATAACTTTATTCAAGCGTACTGGGATATTATTCCGCTCTACGCCTTGGCGGGTGTCGTCGGAGGTCTCTTTGTAGCGGTTGGGTTACGATTCTTTCTTGGGAACGCGAATTCCTTTGGTCAGCACATAACCCGATTATGGGCCGTACTTGTCGCTTTGGTGGGTTTATCGTACCTGGTGGTGTATGCGATCTACCATCTCGGCCCGGGTATATTCAAACTCTCCAACATCCTCGCCTACTTGGCCGCCCTCACCGTTGCCACCGTCATCAGTGTTCTGTTTCATCGCGCCTTGCAAGCGCTTCTCTTGTGCCGTGAGCAAAGGAGCCACCACTCAGAGCATCACCTGCGACTGCGTATTCCAGTGGTCCTGGGCATTCTCAGCGCGGTAGTCCTTTTCGTATCTCCCCTATATTTGGAAAGAGTTCATTCCGCCCTCGCGGTGGCCAAAGGATCACCCCTCGGCAATATGCATGGCCAAGGACCTAACATTGTCTTCATTCTGATCGATGCCCTCCGAGCCGATCATCTCCCGATATATGGGTATTCGAGGCAAACGGCCCCCAATCTTACCGCTCTGGCCCAGCGAGGCATGACCTTCACGCGCATGTACGCCCAGGCTTCCTGGACTAAACCGTCCGTGGCCACCATCCTTTCCGCCCTCTATCCAGCCGTTCATAAAGTAAACGATGATGGGGATTTTTTGCCACATTCGGTCACAGTTCTGCCGGAGATCCTGCGCACTGCGGGGTATAACACCTTTGGCGTATCCGCAAATGCATATGTTTCCCCGACTTTTGGTTACTCACGGGGGTTTGACGAATTCAGGGTATGGAGAACCTCGAGCGCATTGCGGCTCACAATGATGGGACGAGTGGCCGAGGATGTATTTGGATCCTGGAAATTATCGCGGCTCTTGAGAGAGCAAGAAGAGATTGTGCCACGGGCAGAGGCCATTACGGAC
>CABIKM010000020.1 GCA_902196205.1 Candidatus Methylomirabilis lanthanidiphila
AAAAAAGACTTGACCTTCGGAACGTACCTGGGATTTCACCAACAGCAAGTTGTGGGAGTAGATATAAAGATAATATGTGGTTGGTACCACCTTCCAGCAAACACACGAGCCAAAATAGTACGTGACGGAATGAGATCGTACAGATGAGGTCATAAGAAATAATTTCAAGAAGTAGCGCAAATGCCTTGAAAAAGGGAGCCTGTTTACACGGACACGTTTATTTCTAATAACATCTACTATCCTGTCAAGTACTTATGTAATGGATTTCTGATTCAGGACGCTAGATGACGCCACCGAGTGCGCAGCAGTCGGGACATTTAGGGCTTGCGTCGAGTGAACCGATCAATTCTTGGAACCGAGGCGGCGGAGGGCGGAGGGATGTGGAAACCCTCGCCCTCACGATCTCGTCTCTTCATGGGCAGAAAGGGCCTCGCAATCGTGAACGGCGTCACCGACGCCGTAGACAGCCCGCTCTACGACTTCGCCCAACCCTGAGGCGCGACGTTGGGCAGGTCAAACCTCTTTGCGGCCAGTTCGGCTATCGTCCGACCGATGCTGATCGAAGCCCGTCGCCGCTGGTGACGGGGCATTGAGGACGTGGATCATCCTCTCGGCTTCGACGATACGGAAGTCATCTACGAGGGCGCCGGTCGGTTCGACGGCCTGCGCTCGAACCCCCGCTCCCGCTCGGTGTAGATCGGTCATGCCTAGCTCGGGTATCAGCCGCTGAAGGGCGCGTACAAAGGCCCGTTTACTGAGGGAGCGGCGCAACTCGCCCACTCCTGTCTTCCAGTACCTCCTGGACATCCGCCAGAACCCGCCATATAAAACCATTTCCTGGGCATCCGTTAGGGACAAATCGTACGATTGATAACCATTCCGTTTGAACGCCAGCACCGCGTTTGGTCCTGCCTCAACACCCCCGTGTACCGTTCGCGTGAAGTGAACCCCAAGGAAGGGAAATCGTGGGTCGGGAACAGGATAGATGAGATTGTTGACTAAGAAGCGACGATCGGGGACCAGCTCATAGTACTCCCCACGAAAAGGAATGATTTGGAGGCCAGTGTTGACGCCGCTCATTCGCGCGATCCGATCCGACTGGAGGCCGCCACAATTAATCAGGTATCGGCAACAGACCTCTCCGGCGGTTGTTTCGAGCAGTAGTTCGTCCATCTTGCGTCGGAGCCCGGACACCTGGGCCGCTGTGTGAATCTTCCCTCCCGCGCTGCGCACGAGGTCGGCAAATGCATGGGTCACCAGGGTGTAGTCGACTATGCCCGTCTCCGGAACTGAAAGTCCCGCGATGCCCGCTGCGTGAGGCTCGTATTCCCGGATTTCCTCAGGACCCAGCCGCCGAAGTCCGCGAAGACCGTTCGCATCACCCTTCTGCTCCAGCTCGTTTAGAAGGGGTAACTCATTTTCAGTGGTTGCGATTACAAGCTTCCCGCATCGCTCATATGGGATCCCGTGTGCCTGACAGAAGCGGAACATCGCTTCCCGGCCCTCGGTGCAGAGGCGAGCCTTCAGGGAGCCGGGCTTATAGTAGAGGCCGGAATGGATCACCCCACTGTTGTGTCCGCTCTGATGCGCCGCCAGACGGTCTTCTGCTTCAAGGACAACAAGTGAGAGACGCCATCGCGATACAAGCGTCATAGCGACGGCCATCCCCACAATACCTCCCCCGACGACCGCGACATCGTACCGCACTGAGCCCATCGCTAACCCATTCTCACACCCGACTCTTCGAGACGAGTAGTCTCGAACACTCCAACCTCTTGGCTCTCTCTCCCTCAGGTTCTCCAAACAACCCGCGCTGTCATGCTCAATAGGAACATTGTAAGTCTACACCGGGACATCCGCATCATCAACGTCATCAAGAGCGACCTACCGCGCAAGGATCCGAGGCTACTCATTGTTACTGTGCAACCTGGTTGTATATCCTCACGCGGTTATACGAGTTGCAACACCTGGTGCAGCAGGTACAAGCCGCCCCAGATAATGAAGAAGCCCGCGAGGTCCAACAGGATGCCGGCGCGTATCATTTTTGGGAGCGGGACGAGGCCGGAGCCGTACACGATGGCATTGGGCGGAGTGGACACGGGGAGCATGAATCCGAAACTCGCGCCCAGGCACGCCCCCAGCGCCGGCGGCAACGGGCTGACGCCGGCGGCCTGCGCAATCGCAATCACAACCGGAATGATCATATTTGCAGATGCGGTGTTGCTGGCCGCTTCAGACATGATAATCGCCATCGCGATCGACAAGCCTGTCAGTGTCCACAGTGAGCTGACGCCGAGGTACGCGGTGAGGGTGCGGCCCATTGCCTCGGCTACGCCGGTTTTGAACATCAATGAGCCCAGCGTCAACCCTCCACCGAACAGTAAGATGGTGCCCCAGTCGATTTTCACCGCGTCCGGCCACGTTAACGTGAATTCCCATCGCGACAGGTTGACCGGCAACAGGAACAAAAGGATCGCCGCGCAGATGGCGACGATCGACTCAGGGAGGCGTACGCTCATCCATTGGCCCCACCCGGATGCTGCAAGCCATGGCAAGTGCAGGATACCCGGCGTCACCCAGAGCGTCACGGCAACGCCAAACGCCATGACGGTGTTGAATTGCCCCCACGTCCATGGGCCGAGTCTGTTGCGTTCACGACGGATATAGTCCAGCAAATGGCCCCCAGGACCGGCAACGGGATCGCGAATGGTGAGCCGGACAGTTCCGTCATTCCGATCCGGCACGATCCTGTCCGGCTCCTTAGTTGCAGGATGAAGTAGATAGAGTAGCGCAAAAAGTACCGGTCCCATTACCAGGAGTAGCGGGACGGCAACCATCATCCAGCGGAAGAAACTGATTTCTTCGCCGGTTGCCGAACGGATCAGTCCGATGCCGATGAGATTGGGGGGCGATCCCACCGGCGTCCCGATGCCGCCGATCGAGGCGCTGAACGCGACCATCAACATCATGCCGGTGGCGAACGGCCAGCTTCCAGGATCCGACGAATTCGACGCCAACCCTTGAGTGACGCGTACCGCATGCAGTGCCTGCAGGATACCCGCGGCAATCGGGAGCATCATGGCGGTGGTGGCGCTGTTGCTGACCCACATCGAGATGACCGCGGTGACCAACCCGAGGCCCATCATGGTCCTTGCCGGAGAAGACCCGATCCACGGTATGGAGAGGAAACCTAATGCGATGCGACGATCGAGTCCGTGGATTGTCATCGCCCGAGCGAGCATGAACCCGCCGATGAATACGAAGATGATTGGATCGGCGAAGTGGGCCAAGACGACCGCTGCCGGCGACTTGCCGGGCTCCTGCGGGACGACGCCCAATGCCACGCACAGGACTGCGCCAACCAGCGCCGATACGGGAAGCGGGATGACCTCGCTGACCCACAATGTCGTCACAGCCGCAAGGATCGCCGCCAGCGTCCGGCCTTCCGGCCTCAGGTTGCTGCAGAGGAAATAGGTGAGAAAGAAGAGAGGGAGTGTGAGAAGGGCGCCCAGCCGTTTTCGCCAGGCTTCGAACACCTGCTCCCCGGCCGAGATCCGCTCGTCCGGCATGGCCGCGACGGGTTCGACTCGCACATCCGGCTGCGGCATCGCACCGTTCCCTTACGCCTGACGACGGAGCATGGTGTTATAGATACCCGGCGTGGAATCCGGAATCTCAACGGCTCCCGCCGTTTTCCGGTAGAACTCAACCGGGCCTACATCGCCGATAATCGCATACCCGTAACCCTTCAACTTCATGTCCAGGAGACACGACAGCAGCAACGCCCGTCCCGTGCCATGGCCGCGATACTGTTCGGCCACGCCACCGGGGCCAAAGAAGCCTAACGCTGTCGCATCATAGCAGGCGAAGCCGATCAGCGTGCGATCATGACAGGCGATAAAACAGGTCGCGGGCTGATGGGACAGCGCCACATCGGTCTCGCTGGCCCACGCCGTTCCGAAGTGGTCTTTGACCCAGTCGATAACGAGATACATTTCCGGGCCGATCGGTTTGCGCAGTGTGACTCCCCGTGCGGCGTGTTCGGACAGGAAGTTCCAGTCATCCCGGAGATCATAGAGCTTGACCAGCATGTCGGTCATAGCTGCTTTGTGTTTTCCGCCTGAACGGTTCCTCGACGCGCCGACCCTAGCGGCGGCGCGATCCGCCAAGGATACCGCCCAATACGCCGCGGAGAATCTGTCGGCCGATCTGACTGCCGACGGTGCGCGCGGCCTGCTTGGCCATCGTCTCTACCATGCCCTGGCGGCGCGTAGTGCCCCACAGGAAATCGCTCAATGCGCCGCTTGTCTGAGTCTGCGGCTCCGGCTGGGTTTGGGCCGGGCGCTCCACTGACGCTTCGCCGGAGTCGACCCGCCGGGTCAGAATCTCGTAGGCGGACTCGCGATTCATCCGGGAATCGTACTTACCACTAATCGGGCTGCGCGCCCGCACCGTCGCGCGCTCCTCCGGTGTGACCGCCCCCATCCGACAGCGCGGCGGACAAATCAGGGTGCGCTCTACGGGCATCGGCACCCCTTTTTCCTGGAGGGTCGATACCAGAGCCTCGCCGACACTGAGCTGGGAGATGACCTCGGCGACGTCGAGCTTGGGGTTCGCGACGAAGGTTTCCGCGGCAGTGCGCACCGCCTTCTGGTCTCGCGGGGTGTAGGCGCGAAGAGCGTGTTGGATACGGTTCCCGAGCTGGCCGAGGATCTCGTTGGGTACGTCGTCGGGGAACTGAGAGCAGAAGTATACACCCACACCCTTGGACCGGATAAGCCGCACGACCTGCTCCACCCGTTGGCGCAGCACCGGTGGAGCGTCGTCGAAGAGTAAGTGGGCCTCATCGAAGAAGAATACCAGTTTGGGCCTGTCAAGGTCTCCAACCTCCGGCAGGTTCTCGAATAGCTCTGACAGCAGCCACAGCAAGAAGCTCGAGTACAGTCGAGGTTTCAGGATAAGTTGGTCGGCGGTGAGGATATTGACGACGCCGCGGCCGCTGAGATCGGTACGCAGCAGGTCGCCGAGTTCCAGCGCCGGCTCGCCAAACAGGGCTTCTCCGCCTTCCCGCTCCAGCGATAACAGGGCGCGCTGGACGGCAGCCACTGACTGTGTACTGACGAGGCCGTACTGCGCCGATATCTCCTTGCGGTTGTCGGCGACGAATCCGAGCACGGCGCGCAGATCATCAAGGTCGAGCAGCAACAGCCCCTGGTCGTCGGCCAGCTTGAAAGCAATCTCGAGCATCCCGGTCTGGGTGTCGTTGAGATCGAGGATCCGACCCAGCAGGCTGGGGCCGATCTCGGTCACCGTAGTCCGTACCGGGTGGCCCAGCTTGCCGTACAGGTCCCAAAACACAACCGGATTCGCCTCGTGGGCGTAGTCCTGGATGCCGATCTGGACGACACGCTGGTGGATCTTCTCGTTGTCAATACCAGCCAGCGCCGCGCCGGACAAATCACCCTTCACGTCGGCCATGAACACCGGTACGCCCAGCCGCGAAAAGCCTTCCGCCAGCACCAGGAGCGAAATGGTTTTGCCAGTCCCGGTGGCACCGGCGACCAGGCCATGGCGGTTACCGTATTTGGCCAGCAAGTGGACCGGCTGTTCGCCTTTGCCGATGAGTATCGTATTCACACGCAACCTCCCCCGGAAAACTTAGACTGCTTCGTACGGCATCAGCCTCCGCCGGCTCGCGATAGGCCGGATTGTCCCGCCGTTTTCGATAGTTGTCAATGGTATTTCAGAAAAGCGTTGAATCGAGATAGCGGCCCCGTTTATTGACGCAATCCCGATTATGGGCGACTCACCTTGTCCGACGCTATTTCTTCGATCCGGGCGTTAGGCGTGGTTGCGCAGCATCAGCTCCTTGGGATGCGGGTCAAAGTACAGTTGGCCGGCGAGGTACTCGACCGAGTGGCGCCTAATATTGTAGCGCAGGAGCGTCAGCGGAACCACGAGCGGCAGCAGTCTTTTGCGGTAGTCCTCGATCGCCGTGAGGATCTCGCGCTTCTCGATCGGGTCGAGCGCTCGCTTCAGGTAGCCCAGCGCGTGATAGAGGACGTTAGAGTGCTTCTGGGGAGTCGCCATCGTTTGTAGCGCCGTCTGGAACTCCGCCTCGTACGTCGCAAAGAGTTGACGGTCGGGAATGGTCCCGGCGCTGCCGACGAGCTGTCCCAGCCGCCGGTAGGCGGCCTCGTTGTGGGCGCGCAAGAGAAGCTTGTGCGCCGTATGGAACAGCACCAGGCGCGGGCGGCTCAGCCCGCGCCTGACCAGCCCGCGCCATCGGTTGCGGCTGAACACGCGCTCGATAAAGTTCTCGCGCAAAAGCGAATCGTTCAGGCGTCCGTCTTCCTCGACCGGCAGCGTGGACCAGCGCTCCAGCAGCCGGCTCGCGAAGAGCCCCGACTCGTTGCGGCGCGATGGCATATTGTCGCGATAGACCCGGATGCGCTCCATCCCGCAGGAGGGGGACGACTTTTTCAGAATGTAGCCGTCGAGATCAAGGCGGGACAGTTCGGCGATCTTGGCCTCCGCGAAGGTGAGCATGCGCTCGGTAAAGTCCTCGCCGGTGGAGGGCGCCACGAGCCGGATCCCGTGACCCTCCTGGAGGCGCACCGTGGGCCGCGGGGTCCCCATGCCGATCTCCATTTCAGGGCAGACCGGAACGAATTCAAACCACTGGCCAAGCGTGTCGGTGACGAACCGATCTCGCGCGTGTCCGCCGTCGAAACGGACCTCCTCGCCGAGCAGGCATGAAGATACGCCCACACGCAGCGGCAGGTCGGCCGAGTGCCACCGCGCCCAGCCACCCAACTCCAGAGATGCGGCCTCCAACGTCATCGCGTCTCCGTCCTCACGGTGATGCTGTCCGGGCCGGCCTGCGGCCCGCCGCCGCCTCGCGGGCGATGCTGTCGATCATGGCGGAGAAGACCAGGCGATGCAACGGGTGCAGCAGGTACCAGTAGGCCAGGCCGGACAGCCCGACCGGGTCGAAAAGCGCCGTCTGCCGGATTGCCGAGCCGCCATCGTGCGGCCTGACCTCGAACTCAAGCCAGGCGCGACCGGGCAGCTTCACCTCAGCCGAAAGCCGCAGTAACCGACCGGGCTCGTAGCGCTCGACCCGCCAGAAGTCGAGCGCATCCCCAATGCGGATCTGCTGCGTCGAGGGCCGCCCGCGACGAATGCCGACACCTCCAGAGAGAAGATCGAGGAACCCGCGCAGCCGCCACAGCCAGTTGTACGCGTACCATCCGGTCTCGCCGCCGATGCGGCTGATCGGCGCGAATGCCTCGTCGGGATCGACGGCAACGTGGCGCGTGCGCGATTCGACGAAGCGGTTGCCGAAGCGTACCCCGCTCCAGTCGCGGCTCTCGCCTTTTGACGAGAAGGCGTCATACCAGCGGCTTTCGGCGATCTCACGCTCTTCATTGCGGATCGCCGCCGCAATCGCCTCGCGCATTCCGCGCGGTCGCACAGGGAACACCTCGATCGCCGAAGGATCCTGCACGACGGTCGGATGTTTGATCGACTCGATCAGCTTGCGGCCCACTCGCGCGTAGAGCGGCGTCACCAGCCCAAGCCACAGGCTCGAAAGGTTGGGCGTAAGGAAGGGCACCCGGATCATCACCCGCCGCAACCCGCGTTGCCGCGCGTACTCACGCATCAGATCGCCGTACGACACCCGGTCTGCGCCGCCGATCTCGAACACCCGGCTCTCTTCGAGCGGAACCTCCAGCGCGGCGACGAGGTAGGCGAGCAGATCGTCGACGGCGATCGGCTGCGCTTGGACTTCGACCCAGCGCGGCGTGATCATGACCGGTAGGCGCTCGACCAGCGCGCGGATCATTTCGAACGAAAGGCTCCCTGACCCGAGCACGATCGAGGCCCGCAACTCGAGCACGGTGACGCCGGACTTGCGCAGCACGTTGCCGACCTCGTGCCGGCTTCTCAGGTGCGGCGATAAGTCGTCGCCGCGCCCCAGCCCGCCGAGATACACGATTCGCCTCACCCCGGCTCGACGGGCCGCCTCCCCGAAGTTGCCGGCCGCGATCCGGTCTTGCTCTTCGAAGTCCCGACCGGAGCCCATCGAGTGGATGAGGTAGTAGGCCGTCTCGACCCCTTCGAACGCCGCCCTGAGTGTCTCGGGCTCGAGCGCGTCGCCCTCGACCACCTCGGTCGTTGCCCCCACCTGCGAATCCAGCACTGCCCGACGGCGGGCAAGGCAACGCAGCGGGCGTCCTTGCTCCTCGAGCCGTCGGCGCAGCCTCCCGCCGACATACCCGGTTGCGCCCGTAAGGAGAACAAGGCCGATCATGGCGATTCCCTCAATCCCGTCATAAGTGTTCGGCCCGAGGTGGTGACCGTATGGCTGCGCCGTTTAATGCTCAACGAAAAGCCCTCTGGCGACGTCTGATACCGTCAGCGGCGTCTCAGCCAGCATGCGCAGCGCGGCGTAGCAGGCCCGGATTGCATGATCCTCGTAGGCCAGCGGGGCGCCGAAGAGCGCCATAATCCCGTCGCCCATTACCTGGTTGACAGTGCCCTCGTAGCGATGCACGGCCTCCATCATCCGTTCAAGTACGGGATCGAGAATCGTTCGCGCCTCCTCGGGGTCGCGATCCGCTAACAACTCCATCGAGTCCTTCAGGTCGGCAAAAAGCACGGTGACTTGCTTGCATTCGCCTTCACGGGCCGTCTTCGAGGTAAAGATCTTCTCGGCGGGGGTGAAGCGCAACAGCAATTGCGATGATGTTGTGAAAGATGTAGTCATCGTGTGAACGACTTTCCGATTTGTCCTTCCTGGTGGCCTTTTCGCTGGAGTTTACCTGTGGCCATATGCGCCTGGAGTGTCCGGGTGGAACGTCACGTCGGATGCTGCCGCCTGCGCTGGATAGAGATGAACGGCCAGCCACATTGCACCGTGTGAGGTGCGCTCCACGGTGTGAGGCACGCCCGCCGGTAAGAACAGATGATCGCCAGGTTTAAGTGCAATGGACTGTCCGGCGACTTGAAGGACGGCTTCGCCTTTGACGAGGACAACCCATTCATCCTGAGGCTGGACGTACTCACGAGGAGTGATGGCTGAAGAACTGACGATTCGCTCCACAACAAGGTTCTTGTGGCTGAGGAGCGTATCGACGCGCTCTCCTTCATGAGGAGGCTCTGCATCGGTGAAGAGGTTGTGAGTTCGCATGCTTCAGCTCTGTTGGCGTCTAATGAGTCTGTAGAAAAACCGTAATTGCCGGAGTGTGGTTGTTTCTACAGCCTCGACGCCGGCGCTCATCGGTGCCGAGCGAACGAAGTGAGGGAGGGAACCCGAGCGCGTAGCGCGAGGGCGTCCGAGTGGAGTGCCTGGTTATGCCCGCATTCATGGCGTCTTGGAGAACTGGAGGCTTTGCAGAAACTGTTCGCCCTCAGCGAACAGTTCTTTTGCGTCAAACGCCGGTACATACCTGGCCGAATAGAAGACGTCCACTGCAGCCGACTTATCCTGCGGGTGCTGGCAGAACCTCCCGATGACGCGCATGACTAGGAACTCGTGGCTCCCCTTATTCGGAGCGTTCCGATCAGAAGCTGAAAGACGGTATCGAACGCAAGAGTCGTTTTCGTCCTCTATCGCAAATGATGACGACGTATCGGAGTAACGGCCCGGTTCACCCCATTGCTCTTTCTTGGATCGCACGAACGCGACAAGAGCTTCCTTGCTCTCTAACGTGGACCGGAGCCTCCCCTCAAGAGCGCCAACGTAGAAGGACACCATGCGAGAATCGGTTTTCTTGAGGTAAGTGATTTCGCTCTTCCCGAACTTTTCAAGCCACGTAGAGCCTTGTGGCGGGAGGAACGAGAACCCGTTGGTGCTGAAGATGCGCTCTCGGCTTGTCCGGGGAACAAAGTCTGACGCGCTTGCGCGTATAGCGAATCCCGCAAGCACGATCGCGAGGGCTACAGAGAGAAATCTAGTGACCATACGGGCATACCCATCACGTAAGCTGACCAGCCTATCTCAACCAACCGTTTCTTAAGCTAGGGTAGATGGTATTACCTTTTCGCATAGTTGGCAAACAATTCCTATGAATCCTGACGACGGCAAACGCCGCACCTATGTCAGCTTATCCCACCCTCCGCAACGAGCCACCCAAACCGCTTCCGAGTCTATCAACAGGGCGTTGGCCTCTCCTGTCGCTGCGATTCAAGGGATGGGTATAGATCATCGTGGCACTGACATCCCGATGACCCAATAGCTCCAAGACCCTCCAGATATCGTAGCCATCTTCCAGCAGATAGGTAGCAAGGGAGTGTCGAACATTGCTGGAAGTGGCGGCTGGGGGCGGTGACGGGGCCATGCTGGAGTTGCGGTTGCCAGAGGTGCTCGGCGACGATCTGGCGATCGACGCCCTCGTCTGCGAGGAGGTTCATGCTGCCTTGTCAGGTATAGGGTGTCACATCGGCCCGGAGCGCTCGGGCGGTGAATTGTAACGCGTCGAGCACAGCCTCGCGCGGCGGCCCATGCCGCCGAGAATTTGATATGAGCGGTCGGCGCGGGCTTGGCCCCGCGCGGAGGATGATGGACTACACTGTAGCGCGCGGCCAAGCCGGTGGAGGTCCGCTTGATGGAAGGGTTAGCCGCCGTGTTTATGGGAGCACTTGTTGCGCCGGGGCGGAAAGTACCACCACGCTGCGACTACCAGCAACCCGAAGATTGTGTATACCAGCGTAAAGACCCAGAAGGGGGCTTCGTAGAAGAGGATGCTTTGCACCCAGTGCCCGATAAAGCTGTTGGCGTAGGGGGACGAACCGGCCTGCACGCGCAGCCATGACTCCAGTGTCGTAAGCGGGCAGAGGCGCCCCAGCCAGGCCTGTACCACGAAGACGGCGATTGCCGCCACGTGCGCCAGCCGAAACCAGAGGCGATTGACCCACGGCCAACCCGCTAGGTTTCCCACGACGACGAGCACCAGTCCACCGATAACGAAGAGGACGACGCCGAAGTGCAGTAGGAGCACTGCATCAGCAAGAAACCGGTAAGGCAGCGCTGCGACCATTGCGGCGCCTAACCGCCTGCCTTCAGCCGCGCGTGAATGCGCGGCAGATGCATGCCATTGTTAGCGCGGCGTTCCAGGCGTGACCGTCAGACATAGCGACTCAGCGGCCGATACAAGCGGCTTGTCCAAGCTCCATAGACGGCATGCCATAAGCCGCGCCGAAGCTAGGAGATGAACATCGATCCACCCTAGACCGCGCCCTGAGAGTCGCTCGATGTCCAGAAGCCGCAGAACCTCAGCCTGTTCAGCCAGGGGCGCCGTAGGGAGCGCAGACAGCAAACCAAGGATCTCTCGGCGGTTCCGCAAGTTGCCACACGCAAGTTCCCCGATTACAAACAGATGGCTGACAACCAACGACTCGTCCAGCAGCTTCGCCAATCGTCGATTCCCCCGCCGAAGATGGTCAACCCAGACGGAGGTGTCGACCAGGACCATCATGCCGCTGAACGCCGACGGCGGATTTGACGAAGCTGCTTTTCCGTGCCGCCAAGCTTTGACAGTCGGCGCGCGCTCTCGGACGAGATGAGCGCCTCAAGGCCAAGCCGGACCAGCGAGGTCTTCTCCTGTACGCCGGTCAACTGCGCGGCTTTCTTCAGGAGATCAGCGTCGATGTTCAGGGTTGTTCTCATATGCATCATTATGCACGAATCATGCATACGCGTCAATACTTCATTGGGTCATTTCTGGTGTGTCGCGCTAACGACGCCAGTGCTAACCGGTTGCTGAAGGAGCACAGCGACTGAAGCAGCCAGAGTTAAGCGCCTTGTTGGGCATTCTGAATATCCCAAATGATGGTGTCCGCACTGAAATCCTGGTCATGCGGCCATGCAATTCCATGATGCGCAGGCCGAACCATACGAAAATATGACTCATTCACAAGCTCTTTGAATGCGCTTCCTCCCAAGTACGGCTTAACATCGAATACGCCAGAAATACCGCTACTCGTCTCAATCTCTATCTGATAGTTTTCAAGAGGGATGGCTTTTACTATCTTGTCCATAAATCCTCCTATCGCAATGGGTCAATCTTAAAGACAGGCTCCCCTGAAACTGCCAACGTCCAGTCTGCCATCAAGTCTTCCCGGTGTATTTCGATCCATGCCTGCACCAGCTTCATTTTGGCTGGAGGTAAACTTCCCGCGAGAACAGAACCGTCTTCGATGGCGATGGTGGCCTCGTATTCGCCATACTCAGCATGGATATGCGGAGCACTGTGTTTCTTATGGTCGTAGAAATACATCAAGATCAGAATCCCATAGAACATCGAAATTGTAGGCACTATGGACGTCTCCTTGTGTTTGCCGATATTATTAAGGAGAGCACTCGATAGATTGCACTCTTGCACAATATCTCAGGCACCCTCTCCCCTTGGAAAAGGGGGCAAGTTATTGTAGTTCTGAGTAATAAGTGAGCCGCATTGGAAGCCGACACAGAGGGGCGGCATATCGCTCACGACGGCTCAGTGCTCGACCTCTAATGTACCCAGTAATCTCCCACACTTAACCCAACCGGTCAAGCCTGTTCTAGCCGATAAAAGCAACCGAGGTCGGCGGCCTATGTCCCTAACGGCGTCGATGTTCAGGGTTGTTCTCATATGCATCAGTATGCACTAATCATGCATACGCGTCAATACTTCATTGGGTTATTTCTGGTGTGTCGCCCGAACGCGATGACGTTCACCCGCGGGCGCCGAACGAAACAAGCCCGGCTCATTTGATATCCTGCCGCCCCGCCGGGTGCAACGCCGGGGTATGTGACCGAGCACGCTGGGTCTAGGACGTCACCCATGGAATTCACAGCGACCACCGATATCTGAAGAACGCACTGTGCGCCTGGCATATTGTCTGTCATAATTCCTGCCAGGAGAATTAGCCATGCCTAAGCCGGATATGAAGAACCTGCATGTACCCTTGCCACAACCGCTCTATCGGCGGCTTCGCGCAGAAGCCAAGCGGGCGCAGCGACCAGCCACCGCGCTGGCACGTGAGGCGATCGACCTCTGGGTTGCTCAGCAGTACCGGGCCGCCGTGCATGACGCGATTGCCTCCTACGCACGAAACGTCGCGGGAACCTCCGACGATCTCGACGCGGACATGGAAGCGGCAAGCGTTGAGCACGTGGTGAATGCCGGTGAGGCCCCAGAGCGGGCTGGCGACCAGTGAAGCGGGGTGAGGTGTATTGGGCGAGCCTTGCGCCGCGGTCCGGATCCGACCGGCTGAACTCTTCACCTTAGTCAGTGACAGCTTGAGCATCGCGCAGGATCTGGCGTCGCCGATTCCAGACCGACCCGCGGTCACATGACGTTTCACGCTGAGCCGCAGCGCGCTGAGTTACACCGGCGCCGACGGCTGCAGTGCGATGTCAGGTCGATTGTTGCGCTTCGCCTTCCACCAGTTGAATATCGTTCGCCCTGCACCAAGCCGTGAGCGCCTGCTCGGTCGCCTCCGCTTCGAACGCATACCATTCATCGAGACAACCTTCTGTTGCTAAGAGTTCTTTGAAGCGCCCGTACGCGCCCCGATGGCGGAAGATGTCTGAGACGCGGTTGCATTGATGAGGCAGCCGCGCTTCGACGAAGCGGAAGACGAGCCGTTGACCCAGATCCATGTCATGCTTGTGGGGGATTTCCAGGTAGCGATCTGCGGTTTCCAGATCGTCCGGGATCTCCTCTTCCTCAATTGGATTCAGTTCCGACATCCAGTAGATTTTGCCGGAGTCCAGGGACACATATGCGCGGTGTTCCATCGGGGCGCCGGAGCTGACGAAGTCGAAGGCGAGCGACAGCTCCTCGTGCTTAACACTCGTTATTTCTGGATTCCTTCGGCCTAACAGTGGCGCTTACGCGCGCCTGAGCACGCAGCGCGTGGGCGTCGCGTGGAGCGCTTTGTCGGCTCTCATGGCTTCTGTTCCTTGACGAAGCGTACGTCCTCATGTCCCCCTAGAACCAGCGGGAATGGTCCCAGCAGTCCCACAACAGCCCCTTTTTGCCGCCACTTTCCTTGGCCTTCCGTATCTAGTCCTAGCTCCTGCTTCTCGTAGTACGCGCCAATGAACTTTGATTTGACGGGTGCGACTCCAACGTGCTTTAGCAAGAGCAAACGGCCCTCGCGAAACTCAAAATCCTCGCCTTCAACAAATGTCTGACTATATTCCACTCCTCGCGAGCCGATCGCCTCTACCAAGACGACTTGTGGCGTTGGCGACCTCACCATTATCGAGCCGATACTTGCGTGGTCCAGCTTGGCGTCAGGCCAAATGAGGCTTGAGAGATAGACTTTCCGTAATCCCGCTTTTCCTTCCCCTAGGTGTCGATGGGTCCCAACCAAATCTTCAAGGGTGGAAATGGTGCCGAAGTCGCGATTCTTCGGCGGCGCCGCGTTGATGCAGCCGCAGACCGCGATGGCGAGGAGAATCGGGATAAGCTTTTGGCTGTTTCTCATGAGGGCTAACGTTCCTGCGGTTCAGCGGCGGCCTCCACGTGCGCTTTGCACGCACGATGCCTCGCACGCCGCCCCCGCTTGACTATCCCGATCGCTTTGAGGTTCGGTACGTCAGTGCCAATGGCGGCATCCGCTGGAACTCGGACTGGGTCAATGTCTCCATCGTCTGCGCTGGGGAGTATGTCGGCCTGGAAGAGATCGGCGATGATATCTGGAACGTCTACTTCGGCCCGCTCAAGTTCGGCCGCCTCCACGAACGCCACATGCGCATCGAGGACGACTATGGTAGACTGAGCCGCCATAAAGTGTAACCCATGTCCTCGGACTGTTTTGTTACCTATCTCCCCGGCTGGTCACGACCCATCCAATACCTCGTCCTCAAACAGGAATGATCTTCTCTCCCTTTGGACTTATCAGCGGTAGTATCCGCTACCGACAACCCATCCGAACGGTTCAAACAGGAGCACGTAGGATCGCTTGGGTTGCTCGGTGGTTTGTCCCTTTTTCGGAAACCAGTATTCGACATACCCGCCGCCGGCCTTGCCTTTTGCTAGGAATTCCTTTACGTAAAATGTACCCTTTTGGTCCTTATCTTTCATCCGATTTCGTCCCTCCACATCTTTTCGCCCGTACAGAACCACATTTACGCCTTCCGTTGTATCGGCCCAAAAATATCCGTCGGTCCCGTACTGAAGCTCCCGCAGGAGGTCGGCCCCAAGCTCCTTTGCCTGATCAAGGGTCATTGCCCCCTGTTGATGCTTAATAAAGATGACCCGAAGCATGCTGACCGCAGTTTCGACTTCACTCTTTATGAGCACGTCCTGAGCCGATGACTTCTCCTGTTTGCCAGACTGTGCTCCAGCCGATAGACCCAGGAACACCACACTCAGAAAAACTACACAAGCTGTCATCAATACCTTTTTCATACTTCCTTCTCCTATGTTGTTTTTAAAGCCGAACCATTAAAGTATACTGACCGGCCTGTTACCATCCGAAATGTGTGACGACTGCGGCGATTCTCCTGGCTCTCTGGGAACTTGTCAAGTATCCATGGCGCTAATTGGTGTCGGCAAAGGCCGACCGGCCTCATCCCATTATGACTGGACGGCCTAATACCGTTATGGCTGCCCAGAAGGCACGCTGACGATGAGGCCGTCAACTGAGCTTCGGACTCCTTTCCCTCCTCGGTTCAACACGTGAGTGTAGATCATCGTCGTGCTGACGGTGGGAAGCCCGTTATTGGCATGACGTCTGCTTTGTGGTCATTGCGAGGGAGCATAGCGACCGAAGCAATCCCACCGTCTTTCGCCGTAGCCAGGACAGTGAGATTGGCGCGCTCCCGTTGGTCGCTCGCAATGACAAGCTGGAGAGTGGGGCGGTTGCGTAAAACCTTTCATGCTCAGGAGTTTGCCATCAACGCATGGGGGTCGGTCAATGAAAATCTCGGCTGGGGGCGGTGGCGAGGTCAGCGGGTGTTCGCGGGTGCCAGAGGTGTTCGGCGACGAGGTGGACGATGCCCTGCTGCTCGACCTGCAGGGTTCCGGTAACGCCGAAGAGGGCAGCGGTTTTGGCCAGGGTGGCGTACCGCTCGAAGACCATGAGCCAGAGGACAATCTTCACGAATTCGGCAGGGAGATCACTCCGAAGTCAAGCACCGGCGGCGGAGACGAGCATCACGCAACAGACTTGACCTCTTCCTCCAAACGATCGCCGATCAGCTCCTCTTGCACTTCCAGGTCGTAGTGGGATTGGAGGTTGAGCCACAGCCGGGCAGACGTGCCAAAGTAGCGTGCGAGGCGGAGCGCTGTGTCGGCACTGATGGACCGCTTGCCATGCACGATCTCGTTGATCCGGCGCGGATCAACCCCGATATCTCTTGCCAGCCTATACTGGGAGATGTTCATGGGCTTGAGGAACTCTTCCAGTAGAATCTCGCCAGGATGAATGGGAGGGAAATCTCTTTTCGCCATCGCGCTGCACCTCAACTATGATAATCCGTTATCTCAACATCGTACGCATCGCCATCGCGCCAGACAAAGCAGATGCGCCACCGGTCATTGATTCGTATGCTGTGTTGACGAGCCCGATCACCTTTCAGCTTCTCCAATCGATTTCCTGGCGGCACTCGCAGCTCTGCTAGGCTCTCTGCCGCATTGAGCAGTAAGAGCTTCCGGGCGCTTGAGCTCCGGAGCTCAGCAGACAACCTGCGTGAACGAAGGCCGCGGAAGACTCGCTCAGTCTCCTCATTGCCAAAGCTCTTGATCACAAATTAGTAATAGCGCGATGCGCTAATGGTGTCAAGCACAATGCACCAAGGCTCCAGCTAACGTGGGGCTAACCGGCATCGGCACTATGGCAAAGCAAGGGCGCTGATCTTTTCGGCGTCCATTCAGCGGGGTGCCGGACGACCCCGGCACGCACCATGTTCACATCGATGTAGACTAGACAACGATGCAGGTGTTCGTTGGCTTCGATCGCGGTGGCATGATACCGGTCTTCCCAGAATGCGCCCCCGCGCCCTTTGCGCTGGTTGTATTCCTGCGCGATCCGCCCGGCAATCAACTGCATGCTCTGTGCAATCACCGACCCGCCGGTGTCCTGCACCAACAGGTGAACGCGGTTTGAGGTCACCATATAGGTAAGCACGGACAAACCGAAGCGCTTCTTGGCTTCGAAAAGCCAGTGCAGGTAACGGCTCCGATCGCGCGCGAACTTCAGGAGAAATGCCTTATGGTGGCAGCGGTGAGTCAGGTGCCAGACCTAACCAGGCACAAAATAGCGATTAGCACGGGGCATCGCGTCTGTCTCGGAGCGTGCGTGTCATGTCCAAAAAGGCACCGCTAAGCGTCTGGGCCACGGCGATGCTACGATGTTCTATCGCCAACTTAAGGCGTTGCGCTGGTCCGACCCGATTCTGAACGTGAGGAGACAATCTCGCTCGTGGCCACGATGGGTGAGATGCCAGACAAGCCCAGGAGGAAATAAAGGTTCGCATGCGGCATTGCACCCTTCGAGCATGCTTGTTGTCGCAAAAAAGGCGGTTTTAAGCTACGTATACTGAGCCCATATTGCAGACTGGCTTTGTCAGATCAATCAGTTACGTTGGTCCGACCCCGATTGCCCGATTGTCGATTGGGCGTCGGCTGCAGCGAGGGGTTCGGCGGCCCGAGAGTAGCATGGTTGCGCCTGCTGTTCAGGTTTCGCGTAGCAAGTACAGAAGATTATCTTCGACTCGATACAGGAGTGGCGCAACCTGTATCTTGGGATAGCGTAGCCGTAGACGTTTGGCTTCGCTCAAAACAAAATCCGTCTCATTGCCGATTTCAAACATGGGCGCAAAGTGCATGAAATGTTCTTCGGCCCATTCCTTATCCCAGCCGGCACTATCCACTAGCCCCTGGATGAACTGGTTGCGTCTCGCCACCAAATTCACCATGCCACATTGGGTATGGCCGATCAAGGCGATGGACTTCACGCCACCGACGGCAATGGCATATGAGACCTTGAACTCGCTGTAGCGGAGATTGGCTCCGCCCGTGCGGATGATAAAGCTGAAATTATCTGGTATGCGAAGGTGCTTACGATTATCCATGCACATGCCGATAAGCAATTGTGCGGCAGTGTAAACATCCGGCGCACGGCCCAGATTATGGTATTCGAGCAGTAGTCCAATGGGTGAGTTTCGATATTCGGAAAAAACATCTTCGGTATTGGTGACGGGAACAAGTCTATTCATTCGTCCACTGACAGGCCGGCATTTCTACAGAATTGGACAAGCGTGATTACCGAGGCTGCCGAACTACTAAGTGAGCCGTTTAGACAACTGCAAATCCTGACCGCCTATCTCTTGAAACTGTTGGGTTACCCAAGGCTGATGTGGCCATAGTATTCGCCACTTAGTTATCCGTCAAGGACTTTGTGGCCGGTAAACACTGCATGTATTGTAAGCCTATCCCGCCCTCGTCGAACCGCTCTCCGGACCCAATTCGAGTCGATCCGCTGGGCTTTGGACTCCCCCGCTGCGGTTCAAGACATGGGTATAGATCATCTTTTGGCCGCGTCAAGTACGGTGAGATTGCCACGTTCCCGTTGGTCGCCCGCAATGACAAGCTGGGGAGTGGGGCGGTCGCGTAAAACTCTTTCATGTGCATGAGTGTGCGACCGACACATACCGTGTCGGTCAATGAAAGTCGCAGCTGGGGGCGGTGGCGAGGTCGGCGTAGCGGATGCGTGCTTCTTACAGATTACTGGGTCGGCAGTCTGCGAATCCGATGTCCGGAAGGCTCGATGACGACAAAGGCGTACGCCAATTCTTCTTCGGTATAGGTCGTGAGCACGCGCTCCAATTCGGCGTGGACTGCGTGTTGCGTTGAGGGTAACACACGGAGATACAACACACCGGCCCCCAGGGCTTTGACAAACACAAGGCCACCGAAGTCCCGATCCCGCGTGACGAGAAGGCGGCGTTCATTCTTGGCTACCATCAGGAGGTCCTCATCATCCGCTTGCGATAGACCAACTTGGGCAGCTCGGACGACATCATGGCCGAGCGTGGCGAGAAACTGCGTGGTCGCGGCATAGACATCCTGGTCGAGTAAGAATCTCATGCGGGAACGGAGCGAAGGTGAATATCCTCAGCCGCGACAAGCGCAATCGCGTACCCGATACAGGCCCGGATATCGTCAGTCGTAAGTTCTGGGTAGTAATTCTGAATGATCTCGCTGAACGACATGCCTTCATTAAGCAGTTCCAGCACACTCTGGACCGTGATGCGCGTACCTGCAACACAGGGTTTACCGAAATGAACCTTTGGATTCACGACAATTCTCTCTAGCATTGTGCCACCTCATTGGTTTGAATTCCCAACCGTATTATTTCAAGACAGAGACCGAAGACTTCGTGTCACCTCAACTGCTTCTGGGCTAGTCGACTATTACGTAGATCGGCCGGTACGTTGCCATCCAAAACGGTGAACGCCTGCGGAGATTCTCTAGCGTTTCTATGAACTTGTCAAGTTCGCATGACACCGATTGGTGTGGGCATGACTTCCACCAATTCCTGGATCTCTCGGATATTGTCGCTCTATTCCAGCAGATAGCTGGTAACGCATTGAGGAACATCAATGAAAGTCCCGACTAGGGGCGGTGGCGAGGTTAGCGCCCAATTTCGGCTGCCAGAGGTGGTCGGCGATGAGGTGGACGACACCCTGTTCGGCCTGTGCGTGATCGCACGCAGACAGGTCGGCCTGGAGGGTTCCGGTGACGCCGAGGAGGGTAGCGGTCTTCGCTAACGGCGCGTAGCGCGCGAAGACCGTGGGCCAGAGGACGGCGCTCTCCTGCAGGGAGGCTGGCTGCGTGCTCGTGACCGAGAACGAACGAGACTTTGTCAGAATCCGGCGGTTCGTGTCGTTCGAGTTCGTGACACCCTGGCCGTGAGCGGCAACTGCCGTGTTGTGTTCGGCAGTGCAGCCGACATGGTCTGACGTAGGTCTAACGTGGTCCAGCGGAATGTGACACATGGATCCGTATCCATTCGCCAACATCCTGTAGGACTTGTGGATCGTTGTACAGCCCGCTATGGTGGAGGCTGCGGCCCACGACGACGTACGACCGTTCGATGCCCTCGAGGCCGGGTGGCATGCTCGCGACATGAATGCGGACGAGCAGGTTGTCCCAGATCGTTTCCTGCCCGTAACCGAGAGCATGAGCCCTGACGACACGCGGCACCAGCGCCAACGCTGTCAGGTGGAGCCATAGCACGGCCAGTACTACGCTGAGCCCCCCAGCCACAGCCCCCACGAGTCGCCACAGAGGCTCCCACCGGAGCAACGCATCCCACCTTCGTTCCCACTCCGAGGTCGGTTGCCAGGCCGAGGCCGCCGGCCAGAGTCGCGCGGCAAAGTCCCTGGAATAGCCATACGGATCGCGGAGGATGTCGGGCAGCAGGTTCGGCCATATGAGCGTAGAGCCCGCTACCAGCCAGAAGAGCGCGGCATAGACGGCGCCAGTCCACACCCAGTACGGCGCGTCGGCCGCCCTGCGAAGCCATGAGAGCAGTCGACCAGCCTCGTCGCCCCGGGCAGTCGCCACAAGTATCGGGGGCCAGTCGCCCTGAGCGCGCGGTAAGGCAAGCCGATCGAAGGTCGCCCACTTTCGCTTGCGGGTCCATTCGATGAGCCAGGCACCGACACGCCGGTTCGCTCGAGGGTAATAGACGAACGCCAGGAGGACCGCCAGCAAAGCAAGGAGCGACAGAGGCGTCACGCGATAGCCGTACCCCTCGAAGAGAATTGTCTGGTCTGGGGCGAAATACGCGGAGGGGAAGACGAACAGTGCCAGGAGCACCAAGAGAGCCAGCGACGGCGTGGCCAACAACAGGTCCCCGTACGTGGTCACTGCCCGGTCGGTGTCGCGTGGCTCGCACTGCAGAAACGGGGTGCCGAGGCAGACGACACCGGCGAGCCGCCGCGGGAGGCCTGGCATTCGCAACGCGTAGAGCGTGACATTGCCTCCGTGGCTGTGCGCAACGACGAAGTGGCGGGCCCGTGGATGCTCGACGCACTGCGCATGCAGCTGGACCGCAAGGTCCCGGCCCGCCGCCAGCCGATACCGATGCCCGTTGTTCAGCCAGGTGCCGAGCCATCCTCGCCACACGAATCGCCGGAACTCGACGGCGCCGACCTCGCACAGGCCCTCGACGATGGCCGCGCGGAGCGACGAATTCGGCTGCGTCCATGTGGCCTCCGGCGCGAAGGTTCCGTGGACCAACGTGATGACGCAGGCGGGATCCGCGGTGCTCATGAGTTCTCCGCCGCGATGAGGGATCTGCGAGCGAGCGTAGGAAACATAAAGCACATTCTCGGACTAGACTAGACTACAGCTGGAGCCAGGAACCAGAACCACACTACAGCGCGAACGAACACCCTGTCAACGCAAAACCCTGAGGCCGCGCGCGAGGTGTGGCCCTGTGAGGGGGTCGAGGGCTGTCGTCGAGGCTGATGGGGGTGGTCGCCGTCGCATCGGCCCGAAGCGCGCGGGCCGTGCAGAATGTGAACCTGATGATCCGAGCACGCACGACGCCGCCCGGTGGCTTCCCGTAGATGTTGGCGCGCTCGTCAGTGCGCGGCGATACCGAGCCGTCTCGACGCGTCCTGGAGCGCCCTGTCCGTGGTCCATAGGTCGCACGACGACAGCAGCCCGCTTCCCAAGAGATGGACATCGACCCAACCCAGACCCCGGCCATACAGGCGATGCTCGTCAATGAGGTGTAGCAACTCAGCGTGGTCGGCAACTCGGGCCTGGGGCAATGCAGCCAGAAGAGCGAGGATCTCGTGCCGGTTCCCAAGTTGGCCACAGGCCAGTTCGCCGATCACGAACGGATGGCACAACACCTCGCCGACCTCGAGCATCGCGGCCAACCGAGACTCGCCGCGACGCAGGTGCTGCACCCAGATGGAGGTGTCGACGAGGACCCTCACGCTGCCGAACGCCGCCGCCGAATCGGCCGCAGGGCCTTCTCGGTCCCGCCCAACGTCGCCAACCGCCGAGCGCTTTCCAGGGCGATCAGCGCCTCGAGCCCCAGCCGAAGCAAGGCCGTCTTCTCGGTGACGCCCGTCAACTGGCTGGCCCGCTTGAGCAGTCCATCGTCGATGTTCAGTGTAGTTCTCATATGCATCAGTATGTGCAATTTATACAGACCCGTCAAGCGACCTTTTCTGCACCAACGTTCGGGGTCAGCGGCGGGGCCTAGAGCCGTTATTGTGGTCCCCATTTCCACATCTGCGTCACAGGTCCAACGTGGGCCGACTGCCGTGCCGCTCCCGGCGGGCGCAGGGGGTTTGAAAAAGGATAGTGTCGCCCTGTGCCACCAAGTGACGATGCTGGATCGCAGCAGGTTGACCTCGCTCGCCGGAGTACTTCCGGCTGAACTCCTCGCCTTAGTCAGTGACGGCTTGAGAATCGCGCAGGATCTGATGTAGCCGATGACAGACCGACGTGCGGTCGCATAACGGCGCGCTCAGCGGCTGGCGCGCTTGCCGGCCCATCCTGAGCGGTTCTCCCGTTTCACGAACTTTCACTTCAAAGGGCAAAAAGGCAGGCGTGATCCGTTGGTTACAACGCCTAATTGGATACCCCAGTTTCAAGCCCCATGCGGTGGAACTCAACACGAGGTCCATTATACTTGAGGTAAGAGAACGGTATTTCGTTCAACGTCAATGAGACATCCCAAGGAGACACCGTGCCCCTGGCCAAGATGATCTTTGCCTGAAACTCAAGGTCGTTCATAGACCCGGTAACGCGGCGATTCAACGCCTTGGAAAACGATACGTGAAGCGTTGAAGGCGAGATGAGCCGTTCATAAATCAGCTCGAATCCGTCAGCGCGGGTGAATTCACTGATGTAGCTCGTGACGCGACTTGTGAACGTGAGGGCATCATGAATCCCGGCACCGAACATGACCATCGTGTACAAGGACACGGTGTTGGTGATCATGATGTACTGCGTACGGCTCTCAGCGAAGAGTCTGGTTGACCAATCGGCATAGGGATTCCGGTCAAGAGGCAGGACCCTGGTCGGTCGATCCTTGATCTTTCGGGCCAGGTCATCAGAGATTCTCAGTATCATTTCTCCCGATCTAACGAGGCTGTAGGAAAACCCGATTCTGAACGCCGTGCTCAGCCACGAGGGCGATCTTTTTGGAACAGGCTTCCATCATCGCTCCATTTTTGAATTGAGATCGTTCGCTCGTATGCAAACGTTGTCCTTTGAGGCTTATATCCAGTGCAGGCAGGCAAGGATATGGGGTGTTTCATGTCGTTACGCAGCGTAACCATGATGCGCCAGTTTTTCAATATTGTGCATCAGGCAAACCAGCTTCCACTGCCCATCCACCTTGGTTCTGCCGCGCAGTGTAAAACGGTTCAGCTGCTTGTTGCCGCGTACGTTGCCGAATACCGGCTCTACCGTCGCAAAGCGGCGCGTCATCATCGCACGCCCCATGTCGGAGTCGATTTTGACGTTCATGCGGTCGGTGTGGCTTTCCGGTCCCGGCCGTGTGCCCTGAAAGAAGGCGACCTGGCGCGTTTTCGTTTTGTCCGGCTTTCGCAGGCACTCATGGCGACGTTCGCACGACACGCAGTCTTGTTCCGCCCCCCGAAACTTCATGGCCGCGTACCCATTGAACGTGCAGTTTGATCCGTTGCCATAGAGGCGTTTCCCAGCTGGGCACAGGCAGTGCGTGTGATCGTCGGCTAACTGAAAATCGGATGGGGTGAAGCACCGCGTTTTCTTGGCCTTCTTTGTCTTGTCCCACAACGGGTCGGGTTTGGCCTTGTGGGCGTCTTGATCAGCATAACGTTCATCACGTTGACGGTAGCCGTTGTCCGGCACATAGGCCTCCACCTGTTGCTCAGCGAGTGCTTTGAGGTTCGCTTCAGAATGATACCCGGCATCGGCGGTAATCACGGTCGTATCCATGCGTAAAGCAGCGGTGACCGCTACCACCGGCAGCAACAATTCGTGTTCAGACCCGGTACCGTGGGCTTGGGCATCGACAATGATTTGTGCCTTTTCATCTCCGGCTGCCACCCCGGTATAGCCTTGAATCACGCCTTTGCTGGTGGCCATTTTGGCCGATTCGTTATCCGTGCGATTGGATAAGCGTACCGCGCCTTTGGCGCCTTTTCGGTCTTCTGTGTTGTTGGCCAACCACGCGCGGAGCTGTGTGACTTCTCTCTGTAGCCGCACAAGTTGTTTGGCCTCACGCTGCACCACGGCTTCGTCGGTCGGTGCAGCGTCAGCCTGGCGGTGCCTATCTAACATTTTCTGAGCGGCGGCTTCCATCTTTGTGACCTGGCGTTGGTAGTCTTCACGCGTGCCTGATTTGGCCTTGCTGGCGTTGGACGGAAGCTTTACGCCGTCGATGGCGAACATCTCGCGCCCGATGAGTCCTTGTCGGTCGCAAATCAGTAGAACCTGTGCAAACAGCTTGGCCACGGTATCGCCCAATTCCGAGACAAACGCGGCGAGCGTGGTGAAATGCGGCCGGCTGTCACCCGACATGGCGATGAAGAGGACATTCTCGCGGCATGCTGCTTCGATCTTACGGCTGCTGATAATACCGCGGCTATACGCTAACAGAATGATTTTGATGAGGGCGGCGGGATCAAAGGCGGGAGCACCTTCGGTATCGTTTTTATAGCGGGAATGGAAATCCGAGAGGTCCAGCTCGTGATCGACCAGGTGGCAAAGCGCGTGTTCAAAACTCCCCGGAAGCACTTGCCGGTCAAAATCGACTGGCAGAAGTTTTAAGCCGTTGTGAATCGGTTTATAGCGTGCCATTTCGCCCCCCGTCCGCATTGAATGCGGTGGGGTCATTTTACCAGATCGGACGGCTGGTTTTCACGAAAATGGGGGTTTTTCTACAGCCTCAACGTTTGGCTTCACCGGCGCGAGCCGCGAGAGTCATTGACATTGACGAAGCCGCGTGCAGCGAAGCGTCCGGTGCAAGCCGTGTTGGGCCGCGTTGGCAACTGCCCGTTTACCAGAAAGTACTGCAATCTCACTCCTTGAGTGGCAAATCTTCTAGCCGTTTGCAAAGCAATTCCAGAGCGTCCACTACGTCGATTAGTTTGATATGCCAAGCTCGTCCGATTTGAGCATCAGGCTCGTGCTTAATCTTGTTGACGAGTTGACGAATTTTCGGAATGTCATGAACGGTGTGGGTGTGCTTGTTTATCCTTTCATTTATTGGAGCAATTCGCAATAGGGCAGAGTTCATATAAAAACCAGCGCACCAAGCGCGATGAGGTGATTTCCCTCGGGAGATACCAATTGCCGAACGTTTGAACTCTCTTTTCGACTCGTCAGGATTGGGGTTGGCTCGGTCATCATCATAGTCCAACTTTGCAGCCTGATATGTGGCGAATACAGCACCAGTCATCAAATTCAAGATAGCAATTTCTGCGTTCCGTTTTGGCTCAATTTTGCTTATACGATCCGCAATCGCGTGCAATCGAATTAGTAGATCTTTTCTGGGCATCAGGCTTTCTCCCTATTTTCTTCTTATGGCGCGACTGCACGGATGGCTCTGGCCTTTTATTGGCATAGATATCATTCAGCGGCGCAACGATCGCGTTGAGCGACGCGCCGCCCAGGCCTTGGCACCTTATGCATCCCACGCTCGCTCCAACGCGTTGTTATGCCTGGAGCCAAGCTTTCTGCAGCCGTGTGATTCCATGCCCTTCCGAATCTTGGATTTTGCCATCGCGGATTGCCTCAGCATAGAGTCCGATCACTTTCGTCGTTTGTGCCTCGTCTAGGACACCCGCGGTTACAGCGCCTCGCAGCGTCTCGTCGATCTTTTCAACGAGCAATCTCGATCGAATGTTCGATACCCTTTCTATGAGGAAGAACGCCATAGGCAGCGAGATGCCCTTTGATATCGCGCCGAAGAACCACCGGAGCGCCTGAGCCATGCCGAAAACACTAGCCTCGAAGCGCACAGAAGCCAAGTACATCTCCAGTTGATCGTTCTTCGCAACTACTCTGTCGAACCAGCGGGCAAGCAGAATCTCGACCACCTTACGTCTGAACAGTTTCCGTTGGTCATGAATGAAAAGCGTGCGCACGAGTTGTTGGGTGATCGTTGAACCGCCGGAGCGACGACGAAGCCCAAGAGTCGACGCGGCGAGACGGACCAGGCCGCGTAGACTGACACCGCGATGAACGAAAAATTCTTTGTCCTCAATGTGAACCAATAATCTCTTTGCGGGACCAAGGTCGATCCCGAGTCGATGCAGCTCGTGTTTGGCGAGAGTCGCGCGGTAGATGACGTATTCAAAGTTGGTCACGAGAGTTACGTTCATGGCCTTTGCTAACCGACAAGCCGCCAAGAGCCCAACACGCTCATGCGTATCTAGCAGCGCCTTTCTGTACGTCCATGCCAAGGCGGCGAAAGTCAAAGCAGCGCACCCTATAACGGTTACAGTCGGCCGAACGGGCAGGGTGAGTCCGCTAGATTCCAGATGCTTGATAAGGGCAGCGAGAACGAAGAACGCTACCGCGGCAGCGATTCCGGCGATGGCGTAGCACGGGTACGCGACATACGTATTCCACCCCGGAAAGAGACGGATGGCGAAGGGCTCGTCCGCGCCCTCGATGCGCCAGTTTGGTAGGACGAGCTGCAGACTACCATAGCTCATTCCCAACATACGCCGTAACACAATAACCTTGCGGGCAGCAAAGCAAACCGCTTTTTGTCGGTCCGCGAAGTACCGTAGTGACAGTACAGCAAAGGCGACAGCGATGCCGAGAATGACGATCAAAGTGAACGCGTGCGGAACTACGGGTGCGAAGGTCGCTGCTAAGCGCTCCAGCGTTCCCAGGGCTAAGGAGCCCAGTGCGGCTCCTACAACAACTGAAAGATTCGCGGCGTTCAGGAATACGCGTTCCTCTGCCTCGAGGGTCTTTGTAGCGAATCGATATTCCTCTAACGCCACGTCCCTCTCTTTAAAGTGATAGGTCGGAAAGTGCTGTTTCCAACCAGACTGCTCGTCCGCTTCAATCATTGAAGAAGGAGACTCCGTTTAGGACGCCCGCGATGAGGCATGACGTTTGAATTCACCGGCCTGCGCGGCTTTTCGCGCAGGGCCGGTGGAATGAGAGGTTAGACATCGCGGGTAGCCACCCAGGCGCCGAACAAATAGGTTTGATAGAACCGCAATGGGCTGGAAAACCCGGCTTCCTTTAGTAGAGCAACCAACTCACTCTCCGGGATGAAGGCCACGTCTCGTTCGACGTGGGTGCGATCTTGAATCAATTCTTCGGACGAAACACCGTGCGATGCGTAGGAAAACAGCCATGCGTTCAACAAGCGCGCGAACTCGGGAGAACTCTTGTCACCGAAAAGGTCGGCAAGAATGAGCAAGCCACCGGGTTTTACGTTTGCCGCAATTGAACGGAAATACGCGAGCCTTTCTTCTCGGCCCTTGATGAAGTGAGCTACGAAGACAGAAGAGGCAGCATCAAATGAGACCGACGATTGGTATTCCTGCAACCGGCCGTTGAAGAAGGAAACACGTTCTGCCATGGTCATGTCATAAACTTCCTGTAAAAAGAAAGATGGTGTAACCTCCTGAAAACCACAACCCGAAGAGGGCATTGGACGATGCCCCGGACAAGGAGGCTACACCATGGCCACGAGAGTACCACCGAGTAAGCAGATGGAGCAAGCGCTGTACACGGACCTGCTCACGAGCGGCGA
>CABIKM010000021.1 GCA_902196205.1 Candidatus Methylomirabilis lanthanidiphila
CTGTCATAGCGGAACTTGAGGTGCGGGATCGGGAGCAGAATGCGCTTATTGAGGAGCTTCAGGTGAAAGAGACTCGCCTCAACCGGATCCTCGCGTCCCCGCAATGGAGGTGGCTTCAAAGATTGAATAAGGTGCGCAACGCTGTACGCCATATAGGCGGTAGCGTGTAGATGCGCCCTTGCGTAGTGTGCGGCCTTGGAATAGCTGCGCGGAAGGCGGGATGATGGTATGGGGGGTCCTATCGCGAGGGATGAGCGCAGGAATACCGGAAAGGGATAGGAGAGAACGTGATCTATCCGACAGTAGCTATCATTACAAGAACAAAGGACAGGACGTTGCTTTTACGGCGTGCCATCGAGAGTGTCCTGGATCAGACCTTTCAGGACTGGATCATGGTGATTGTCAATGACGGAGGGGCGAAAGCGCCCGTCGATGAGTTGGTTGAGGCGTATCAGGATCGTTTCAGAGGTCGCTCCTACGTGATTCACAATGAGACCTGCCTCGGTATGGAGGCCGCATCGAATATCGGTCTCAAAGGATCGGACAGCCGTTATATTGTTATCCACGATGACGACGATTCGTGGCATCCGAGGTTCCTCCAGCGATGCATCGGATTCCTTGATACTAATACCTATCCACGCATAGCCGGAGTCATCACCCATACAGTTCGAGTACTCGAGCGGATCCAATATGATCGGGTCGTCGTCGAGGGGAAAGAGCCCTTCAATACGTGGTGTAAATCCGTAACAATTTATCGAATGGCGGCGAGCAACATCTTCCCGCCGATCTCCTTCGTATACGAGAGACGGGTGTTTGATCGGATCGGTTACTATCGGGAAGATCTGCCGGTTCTCGGTGATTGGGAGTTCAATTTGAGGTTCATGGGGCAGTACGATATCTTTCTGATCCCTGAGCAGCTGGCCTTTTATCACCATCGACTTGGTGTGACGAGCGGCGTATTCAGCAACTCGGTCGTCGGAGGTGACAGCCAACACCTCTTTTACGATACCCTGCTGCGGAATGAGCTGCTTCGTGAGGATCTTGAGAACAACCGAATCGGCCTGGGGTATCTCACGAACATCAGCAAGAGTTTCGATATCCTGCACGGACAGTTATCGTTGATCACTGATGTGATGGATCGGCTGAAGAGAATCCAGTGGCTCAAGCGACTTCTCAAGAGAGGGCTGAAATGAGATCGATGGGTCTGCGGATCTGCGCTCCAACTGTCGGCCCGGTATGCCGGCCGGTACGAGATGATCGAGAAGGCCTCACGTGACGGATAAGATCGTCCGCTCCCTTATAGAGCAGGCGCGTTACATCTCCTTCGATATCTTCGACACGGCGGTGTTGCGAATCGTTAGAGAACCGGCCGATCTCTTCGATCTTGTTGAGCGATGGTACCGGGACAGCATCGGCCAGCTCTCGTTTCACTTCAAGGCAGTGCGGGTAGAATCGGAACGGCTGGCAAGAGAGCGGGCATGGACACAGAACGGCCGCACCGAGACGACGCTGGATGACATCTATCAGTGCATGCAAGAGGTGTTCGGTGTGGTCCATGAAACAGCCATAGCGCTGAGGGATCTCGAAGTTGCCACAGAGCTGAAGGGATGTACGAGAAACGATGAGATCTACGCGATCTATCGTGGCTGCCTTGAAGTGATGCGGCCCATCCTCTTTATTTCGGATATGTACCTGCCGTTGGAGATCATCCGCCAGATGCTGCACCGGTGCGGCTACGACCGGTTCCAGCATCTGTTTGTCTCGTCGGCCCTTGGGGTCACCAAATCTTCAGGGGAGTTGTACGAGTATATCCTGAAGGAGCTCGCCTGTCGCCCTCACGAGATCCTCCACATCGGAGATCATTACGATTCGGATGTGATTATGGCCAGGCGGTACGGCCTCGCGACGCATCCATATGAGAAATGCGACGAGAGGATGCGACGACTTGACTATCGGGGACGTCATCGTCTCCAGCGCTGTACGTCGGCTGAAGAGGGGGCGGGATCTGTCGAGGCCTCGATCTATGCGGCGACGATCCTCCGGTGCCTGTTGGGGCACAGGTCACCTCGGCACATCGAATCGGATGAGCCGTTCTGGTACGAGTTCGGCTATATCGCTGCGGGTCCTCTCTTCTTTGGCTTTGTGGGTTGGCTGCTTGCGCGTGCCGTTGAGGATCGGGTGGAGAGGCTCTATTTTTTATCGCGGGATGGGCAGATCCTCAAGCGGATTTACGATCACTTATCGCCGTTGGTTGAGAACGCCCCTCCATCGGAATACCTGTATGCCTCACGAAGAGCTCTCAATGTACCGGCCATCACCGAACTGAATGAACGAACCATAGATTTCCTGGTCAGCGGAACCAGTATCCTGAGAGTAGCTCAGTTCCTTCGGCGACTTGGCCTCGATCCAACCGTTTTCACGCAGACTGTCCGAGAGGTCGGTTTTTCCGGTCTCGATCAGCGGGTGCGGACGGGCGCTGACTATGCGACATTACGGCTTCTCTTCAGATCGATCGCCGACGACATCAGTCGCGTTGCGATCGAGGAGCGGGCCCTCGTTCTTGACTATTTTCGTCGTGTGGGGATCCTTGATCGACAGCGGATAGGCATCGTGGATATCGGCTGGCACGGGACTTTGCAGAGCTCGATCAGTACTCTCCTCGGCCTGTCTGGAAGAGAGACACAAATTAAAGGGTATTATCTGGGAACGTTCAGTCCGGCGAGGGCCGCATATGAACGAGGGCATGAGATGGCGGCATATCTGTGTGAGTACGGTGAACCGGAGTCTCGTCATGCGGTCATCAAGCTGTGCGTTGAACTGTTCGAGTTTCTCCATCTTGCACCGCACGGGAGCGTGCTTCGTTTTGCCGCACGTAACGGCGACATCGCGCCCATTCTGGAAGAAAACGACCTCGAAAGGTCGAAGATGGCCAAGGCCGCTGCCGTACAGCGAGGCGCAGTGGATTTTGTGAGTGATTTTGGGGCCGCTTGGCAGCAGTTTCGCTTTCTGAGCATATCGCCCGATCTGGCACTACAGCCGATCCGGGAGGTGTTGCAAGACCCAACGCTGATGGAGGCGGTGATGCTGGGCGATCTGCAGCATGCGGAGGGATTCGGGAATGTGTATGAACAGAGATATATCGCCAAGCCTCCCGAATTGCTGACGGCGGTGATCAACCCCCGAAGCCTGTTCGATCGATATCGACAAGCCTTTTGGAAAACCGGATATTTGAAGCGGTTGCGATCATTGGGCGGGTTTATTGAAGGCTGATCGGAGCAGATCAGTGATGGTCCCAACGGTCATGACCTGCGGATATCGTCCATACTTTCGATTGTGGCCAACGGGAGGTTTTCGTTGACACAAACTTCGTGTCACAGTATATTTGTGTCATGAAAAACGTGACCATTACGCTCGACGAAAAGGTTGCCCACTGGGCCCGCGTGTGGGCTGCAGAGCGCAACATAAGCGTCTCCCGATTCGTTGGACAACTCCTTGAAACGAAGATGCGCGAAGAATCAGGCTATGACATGGCCATGACCCAATTTTTGTCTGTCCCGCCCCAGTCCTTAAAGAAAAAGGGGCGCTATCCCTCCCGCGACGCGCTACATGAACGAGCTGACCTTCGTTGATACAAATGTCCTCGTGTATTGTCGAGATGCCGACGAACGAGACAAGCAACCCGGCGCTCAGGCCTGGCTCGAGGCCCTCTGGCGTTTCCGAACAGGCCGAGTCAGCATCCAGGTTCTCGCTGAATACTACGTGACGGTCACTCGCAAGCTCGACCCTGGTCTGAGCGTTGATCGTGCCAGAGCCGATGTCGCAACGCTCCGCGCGTGGAGGCCTGCTGCTCTCGATTATGGAGCTCTTGAGGCAGCCTGGACCATACAGAATCGACATCGACTCTCGTGGTGGGACGCCTTGATTGTTGCGGCCGCGCAACGTCTGGGTTGCAGGTATCTGTTGAGCGAGGATTTCCAGGATCGACAACGGTTCGAGGAGCTCGAGGTCATCAATCCCTTCCTGCATGCCCCGGAAAAGATTCTGGGCTTGCCGTAAGCAGATGCACGATGTTATGACTGCGAATACTCGCGGTTTGTCCAATATCTCTCACCATCCGCTCCAGCCCCCGCGCGTGTCATGACGATACTCCTGATTGGGGCTGATGGGCAGTTGGGGAGCGAGCTGCGGCAGGCGTTCAGCGATCAGGACCTGGTGCCGCTGACCCACGCTGATCTTGAACTGACCGACCCGGCTCGCGTGCTGGAGCTCGTGCGTCAGTACCGGCCCGGTCTGATCCTGAATACTGCAGCCTATCATCGGGTCGATGAGTGTGAAGGCTTTCCAGAACGCGCCTTTGCTGTGAACGCCGTAGCAATCAGGGATCTGGCCATCGCCGCCAAGGAAATCGGAGCGGCACTTGTTCATTTCAGCACTGACTATGTCTTTGACGGCAGGCAGCGAAACCCCTATCGAGAAGTCGATCCGCCTGGACCGCTGAGTGTATACGCGACCTCGAAACTGGCCGGCGAGCACCTCGTCATGGCTGTGCTGCCACAGCACTTTGTGATACGAACCAGCGGGCTGTACGGTCCGGCAGGCCGCCGCAACAAGACGGGGAATTTCGTCGAGACGATGCTTCGCCTGGCGCGGGAGGGGCGAGAGATTCGGGTGGTGGGCGACCAGATCGTCACCCCCACGAGCGCCGAGGATCTGGCGCGGAAGGTCCGGCAATTGGTGGAGACCGGCGCCTATGGGCTCTACCACATCACGAACAACGGGGAATGTTCATGGCACCAGTTTGCGTCGGCGATCTTTGATATGACCGGCCTGCATCCCCGCCTACAGGAAACGACCGCCGCCGCGTTCGCCGCCCCTGCCCGCCGCCCCGCGTACTCCGTCCTGGATAATGCGAATCTGCGATCACTTGGACTCGATGATCTGCGACATTGGCGCGAGGCCCTTGCCGACTACCTTGCCAAGCGCGCACGGCTGCTCGACCAGGTGTAAACCCTCCGTTGGTTTGACACCCACGTACGTGAGTATTAGAGTATTGCGAAGGGCAGCCATTCAACGAGGCGACAAGCCTGCCGAAGCGATCCATGGAAGTATCTCGCAGGGTTAAGAGGGGGCAGGGATCGGACGTTCTGAGGTGAAGGAGAAGATGTTGTGACTGATCATCGAGTGGCGGTGGGGATCATCAACTACGGTGATTACCGGCATCTGCCTGCCTGTCTGGATAGCGTCAAGCGACAGACACTCCCGCCTGACCGGATTATCCTGCTCGATAACCAGAGTCGCACCGATGAGATCGGTCCTATCGCCAGGGCGTATCCGGAAGTACAGATCCTGGGGATGCAGGATAACCTGGGGTACAGTGGCGGAGCTAACCGCATCATCCGCGAGGCGAACGGGGGTGAAGACATTGTGTTGCTCAACCCCGATGTGGTGCTCGATCAACGGCATCTGGAGGAGCTGATCCTGGCGATGCAATCGAATCCCGGCGCCGGCGCGGTGGGCGGCAAGCTCCTGCTGGGCGATTCCCAGGTCGACGGCAGGCTGTGCGGTGACGCGCCACGGATACTTGATACCACAGGACACCTGATCTTTCGGAGTCGGCGGGTCATCGATAGAGCCCATGGTGAGCCGGATGTGGGGCAGCATGACGCGCCAGAGGAGATCTTTAGTGTCTGTGGGGCGGCGGTCTTGTATAGCAGGTCGATGCTCGAGGATATCCGGATCGATGGGGAGTGTTTCGACGAGGACTTCTTTGCCTATAAGGAGGACGTCGATATCTGCTGGCGGGCTCAGTTGCTTGGATGGACCGCGCTCTACCACCCCGCAGCGACCGCTCACCACCTCAGGGGATGGAAACGCGGCGACAACCGGCGACGCGTCTCCCGGCTTCGAAAATATCACTCCTTCAAAAATTATTTCTTATTGATGATCAAGAATGAACTCCCGGTGCTGTTACGACGGGATGTCCTGCCGATTCTCCGACTGGGGATGTGCGCCATGGCCTACGTAACCCTTGCGGAACCTGCCCTTTGGAGGTCGGTGTTGGATCTGAGGCGGTATTGGCCGAGGGCTCGCCGCAAGCGGGGTATTATCATGGCGCGCCGCCGCGTCTCAGCGGACAGGATCGGTCGCTGGTTCGTGTAGATCCATGATATTGGCTGAGGTAAAGGTTGCGCTGATTCACGACTGGCTGACTGGGATGCGCGGCGGAGAGCGCTGTTTGGAGTCGCTCTGCGAGCTCTTTCCAGGGGCCGATATTTTCACCCTGCTGCACATGAAGGGGAGCGTATCGAAGGCCATCGAAGAACGGCGGATCCGGACGTCGGTTATCCAGACGTTACCGTGTGCTGCCACCTGCTATCGTTACTATCTGCCTCTCTTCCCGTGGGCCATTGAGCAGTTCACGCTCGATGGGTACGATCTGGTCATTTCCAGCAGCCACTGTGTAGCCAAGGGGGTAAAACCACCGTCCCGGGCGCTTCACATTGCATATGTGCATACCCCGATGCGGTATATCTGGGATATGCGAAATGCCTATGCGGCCCCCGGACGTATGGGTCCGGCATCCAGGCTTCTGTTGCGCACTGTCACCGGACGTTTGCGGCGGTGGGATGTTGCGGTCAACAGCCGTGTCGATCATTTTGTGGCCAACTCGCTTCACGTGGCCCATCGGATTCGACGCCACTACAATCGGGAGGCGACTGTGATCTATCCTCCGGTCGAAACCGCACGCTTTCATATCGCCGGGCGGACGGATGATTACTATCTGGTGGCCGGGGCCTTCGCCCCGTATAAGCGGATTGATCTCGCCATCGAGGCCTTCAACCGACTGCGGCGACGTCTGGTGATCGTGGGCGATGGCCAGGAGGGGAGTCGTCTGCGGCGGTTAGCCGGCCCTACCATCGAATTCCTGGGCCAGCGGTCCGACCGCGAGGTTGCCGACCTGCTCAGCCGCTGCCGCGCGCTGGTGTTTCCTGGCGAAGAGGATTTCGGCATCCTCCCCGTCGAAGCCATGGCCTCCGGACGGCCGGTCATCGCATATGGGAGGGGCGGTGTGACGGAGACCGTGATACCGTTAAACCGTTCAACGTTCAACGTTCAACGTTCAGAGTCACAACACGCCTTCAGCCTTCAGCCTTCAGCCTTCAGCCCTGACCCTTGCACTCCCACGGGCGTATTCTTCTACGAACAAACTGTTGAGGAGTTAATCCGGGCTGTCGATTTTTTTGAGCGGTCATCCGATCGATTCGATCCGGAGGCGCTTCGTGCGCATGCTCTCATCTTCGACCGTTCGAACTTTGAAAAGCGGATGATCGCCTTCGTGTCCGAATGCTACGAGACCTGGAAGCGACGAACTCCATAAATAGCATGAGGTGCGAAATCTCCCCACCCCCCCGAAATCCCCCCTCGCCCCCCTTTGATAAAGGGGGGGTTGGGGGATTTGATAGGGGGGCTTTGGATTTAGGGAGTTAGGGTGCGAACAACTACCGACCTTAACCCTATCCGGCCATGCTGAAACGCCACAGCGAGTTTATCGAAAGTCTTATGCTGCTCGCCGATCTGCTGGTGATCAGCGCCAGTTGGCTCGGCTCGTACTATTTCCGCTTCTATTGGGGCCCGATTCTGGTCTACCGCGATATTCCTGATATCCGTCCATACCTCCTGCTGCTTGGCCTCATTGTCGTCGTCTGGGGCGTCGCGTTTAAGGCCTTCGGGTTGTATCGTCCAAAGCGGATCTCGTCCCGGCTCGCCGAGGTGAGGGATATTGCCAGGGCCTGCACCCTTGCGGTCTTGATTCTCATTGCGGCGACGTTCTTTCTTAAGCAGTTTGAATTTTCGCGCATTGTGATTGCCTGTTTCTGGGTCTTCAGCATCGTGTCGGTTAGCCTCGTCAGGAGCAGCTTCCGCGAGGTTCTCCGCTTCACCAGACGCAGCGGCTACAATCTCCGCCATGTCCTGATTGTCGGCGAAGGGGCATTGGCGCGAAAGGTTGCAGAAAGGATTCGCGCCCGTCCGGAATTGGGATTTCGCATCAAGGGGCTCCTGGTCGGAGACCGGAACCTGGTTGGGCAACAGGTTGACGGAATGAGCGTTCTCGGCACCTATGAGCAGGCGGGGGAACTGGCGGAAGCGCTGTCGATCGATCGAGTGTTTATCGCCATACCGCTGGAAGCCTACGGGCGAATGGAGGCGATCCTTAGAAGTCTGGAGAACGGGGTTGCCGCCATTAGTGCCGTACCGGATCTCCACCAGTATATGACCTTGCGCGGTGGAGTGGAAGAGTTTGACGGCCTGCCCCTCATCAGTCTGCAGGAGTCGCCCCATTACGGGTGGAACCTGGTCGGTAAGAGGTCGCTGGACATTGCATTGTCGACTGTAGCCCTTCTAATCACCGGGCCGCTGCTGCTCTTGGTCGCGGCGATTATTAAGCTGACATCGTCAGGCCCGGTCCTGTACCGTCAAGAACGCATGGGCCTCGACGGCAGAACCTTCCAGATGTTGAAGTTCCGGTCGATGCGGAACGACGCGGAGGATGACACCGGCCCCGTATGGGCCGCACGCGATGATGAACGTCGAACGGGGATCGGCGCCCTGCTCCGCCGGACCTCGCTGGATGAACTGCCGCAACTGGTGAATGTGCTCAAGGGGGAGATGAGTCTGGTTGGTCCCAGACCGGAACGGCCGGTCTTCATTGAGGAGTTTCGGAAACGGATCCCACGGTACATGCTGCGACATAAGGTGAAAGCGGGCATCACCGGGTGGGCTCAGGTGAATGGGTGGAGAGGCGATACCTCCATCGAGAAACGTATCGAATGTGACCTGTTTTATATCGAGAACTGGTCATTATTTTTCGATCTCAGGATTCTCTGGCTGAGTTTTTGGAAGGGGTTTATCCACAGGAATGCCATGTGAGAGTTTCTAGTTTCTAGTTGCGAGTGTTGAGTTGAGTACTTGCAACCCAGGGTCCGAAACTAAAAACTCAAAACTAAAAACCGTACCTACTTGGGAGGTCTTATGAAAGTACTGGTCACGGGAGGGGCAGGTTTTATCGGGTCACACGTTGTGGACGCGTTGGTGAAAGAGGGTCATAGTGTCGCCGTGGTGGACGATCTTTCGATGGGAAAACGAGAGCAGGTTCATCCGTCGGCGCGCTTTTACCCGGCAGACATCCGTAACCGTCAGACGCTGGAGGAGGTCTTTCGCATCGAGCGCCCGGAGGTGGTCAACCATCATGCGGCCCAGGTTGACCTGCGCCGGTCGATGACTGAACCGTCGTTCGACGCCTCCGTAAATATCGTTGGCTCACTGAATCTGCTTGAGCTTGCCCTGGCCTACGAGGCAAGAAAATTTATCAACATCTCGTCGGGAGGAGCCGTCTACGGTGAACCCCAGCGGCTGCCCGTTGACGAGTGCCATCCGATCCGTCCGATGTCCGCGTACGGGGTGAGTAAATACACCGTGGAGCAATATCTGCGCCTCTTCGACGGGTCTGGGCTGGATTGCTCGATCCTACGGTACGCCAATGTCTACGGTCCGCGGCAGGACCCTGCCGGGGAGGCAGGCGTCGTGGCGATCTTCAGCCGGCAGATGCTCGCCGGCGAGCGTCCGACGATTTTCGGCGACGGCACGAAGACGCGAGACTACGTCTACGTCGACGACATCGTTGCGGCGAACCTCTTGGCAATGGCCGAGAAGCAGGCCTCAGGGCGAAGCTATAATATCGGTCTGGGGCGCGAGGTCAGCGACCGGCAGATCTTTGAGTCGGTGCGCAGGGCGGTGGGCGCCGCACTGGAGCCGATTCTGGCGTCGAAACGACCCGGAGAGATCGACAGGATCTGTCTGGATGCCTCCTTGGCCAAGGCAGAGTTGGGCTGGGAGCCGACCATCTTCCTTGAAGAGGGGATCGCCAGGACGGTCGCCTTTTACCGGGGATGACGGTGTCCGGACAGAGCGGAAAGAGGTTGAATTTTCTCACAAGTTCCGCTACTCTGACCCATAAAAGGTATCAGAGAATACGGCTTCGTGAGGGGGGTGCAGTTATTCGGTATCGACAGATTGTGACCCGTTTTCCCAAGAAGCAGCTCCTCGTCCTTGGAGATATTATGATGGATGAGTATATCTGGGGGAGCGTGTCGCGGCTTTCCCCCGAGGCGCCGGTCCCGGTGGTGGAGGTAAAGGCCGAGAGTTGTCGTCTGGGTGGGGGGGGTAATGTGGCGGCCAACATTCAATCATTGGGCGGACAGGCGGTCCTGGTGGGGGTGGTCGGCAACGATCTGCCGGGAGAACGTCTGATTCACGCGATTGAGGCGGCCGGAGTGAAGACCGACGGGGTGGTTGTAGATCGCGCTCGCCCGACCACCGTCAAGACCAGAGTCATAGCGGGGAGCCAGCAGATTGTCCGCTTCGACCGGGAGAGCATGTCCGATCTCTCGAAGGAGGCGGTGGATCGGCTGCTTGAGATCGTCGAGAGGCGACTCACTGACACGGATGGGGTACTGATCTCAGATTACGCCAAGGGAGTGATCAGCAAGCGGGTCGCGCGGCACATCCTCTCTCTCGCAAAACGTTACCGGAAAGTTGTGGTTGTCGATCCGAAGGTTCATCATTTCCCCCTCTACAAGGGCGCTACCGTCATTACCCCCAACCATCACGAGGCCTTAGCCTTTGCCCATCTTCCCGCATGGGGACAAGAGGATATGCTTGCCGTTGCGGGAAGAGAGCTGCTCAGGAAACTTGAGGTTACGGCGATATTGGTCACCAGGGGCGAGGCAGGGATGTCGCTCTTTGAGGATGGACGAGTCACCCATATTCCGGCGGTCGCAAAGGAGGTCTATGATGTCACAGGGGCTGGAGATACCGTCTTGGCAGCCCTTGCGTTGGCCATGGCATCCGGCGCCTCCCTGCGAGAGGCGGCCGTCATCGCCAACCATGCCGCCGGTGTTGTGGTGGGACGAGCCGGGACGGCTACCATCAGCCGTGAGGAGTTGGTGGACGCACTTAAAGACAGGGTATAGGGTTTAGGGTCTGGGGTACAGGGTGAGAAAATAACTAAGAAGACTTCTCTAACCCCCAAACCCCATACCCCAAACCCTGTTTTGTGGGGGAGAGATCGGTGCCGACAAAATTCATCTTTGTGACCGGCGGCGTACTGTCATCGCTCGGGAAGGGTTTAGCCTCCGCCTCTATCGGCTGTTTGCTGGAAAGCCGGGGCGTCAAGGTGACGATACTGAAATGCGATCCCTATATCAATATCGATCCCGGGACCATGAACCCTTTCCAGCATGGGGAGGTATTTGTCACCGATGATGGCGCTGAGACCGACCTTGACCTGGGGCATTACGAGCGGTTTACCGACCATGTGATGACCAAGTGGAACAACGTCACTGCCGGGCAGATCTACCATTCGGTCATCACGAAAGAGCGGCACGGAGACTATTTGGGCGCCACAGTTCAGGTCATCCCACATATCACCGACGAGATCAAGCGCGCGATCCATCGGGTGGCGGCAGGCGTGGATGTCGTGATCGTCGAGGTCGGCGGGACGGTCGGCGATATTGAGAGCCTGCCGTTCCTCGAGGCGATCCGGCAGTTCAGGAGCGACGTCGGGCGGGAGAACGTCCTGTATATCCACCTGACGTTGGTTCCGTATATTGCGCCGGCCGGCGAGCTGAAATCGAAGCCGACCCAGCACAGCGTGAAGGAGCTGCTTCAGATCGGGATCCAGCCGGATATCCTGCTGTGCCGGACTGACCGGATGCTCCCCAAAGACCTGAAAGCCAAGGTCGCGCTGTTCTGTAACGTATCTGAGAAGGCGGTTATCACTGCGAAGGATGTAGGCAACATCTATGAGGTGCCGCTGGTCCTGCGCAGCGAGGGATTGGATGCCATTATTGCCGAGATGCTCAGCCTGCCGCACACCGAGGCCGACCTGAGCGCCTGGGAGACCATTGTTCGGAAGGTGAAGGAATCGACGACCGGCGTCACGATCGCGGTGGTCGGCAAATACCTCGAGCTCAAAGACTCGTATAAGAGCTTGACCGAGGCGATCATCCACGGCGGCATTGCCAATGATTGTCGCGTCCATATCAAGGCAGTCGATGCGGAGGTGGTGGCACGCGACGGCCCAAAGGAGCATCTGCACGATGTTGCGGGTATCCTTGTTCCTGGAGGCTTCGGCATTCGAGGGATCGAGGGAAAGGTTGCGGCGATCGCCTTTGCCCGAGAAGAGCGCATTCCGTTCTTCGGGATCTGTCTGGGGATGCAGTGCGCGGTCATCGAATTTGCCAGGCACGTGTGCGGCCTGCAGGGCGCCAACAGCCGCGAGTTTGATCCGAACTCCCCACACCCGGTTATCGATCTCATGCCTGAACAGCGAGGCATTACCAGCTTGGGAGGGACCATGCGGCTTGGGGCGTACCCATGCCGTATCGTCGCGCCGTCTGTTGCCCACCAGGTCTATGGGACCACTGAGATCAGCGAACGCCACCGCCATCGCTACGAGGTCAACAATGACTATCGGGATATCCTGGAGCGTCACGGCATGAGGCTCAGCGGCTTTTCGCCCGACAATATGCTGGTGGAGATGATCGAGCTTCCGGATCACCCCTGGTTCGTTGGCGGCCAATTCCATCCTGAATTCAAATCCGGTCCCAAGCGACCCCACCCGCTGTTCCGTGAGTTTATCAAGGCTTCGCTGCAACAGCAGCAGAACAGGGTGTAGGGTTTGGGGTTTGGGGTCAGAGTGCTGAATAGTTTTAAGGAGTTGACGGTCTGGCAAAATGCCTATCAGCTTACGCTTGAGGTATATCGGATCGCCTGCACATTTCCTTCTTCAGAGCAATACGGATTGGCTTCCCAGATGAAACGGGCGGCTGTTTCAATTCCGTCAAACATCGCGGAGGGATATAAACGCCGGTCACGAAAAGAGTATCTGCAATTCCTGTCGATAGCTAACGGTTCCACTGGGGAACTGGAAACGCAATTGCTGATCTCAAAGGACTTGGGGTTCCTGGATATTGAAGATTTTCAAAGAGTATCAAAACTCTCTGAGGAGATCTCAAAGGGGTTGGGAAATCTTATGAAAGCACTGAAAGTTCCTCGCTCCCCAAACCCTTCTCAATGACGAGAAAAGTACAAATCGGCAGCCTCACCCTTGGCGGCGGAGCGCCACTTATGCTGGTAGCCGGTCCGTGTGTGATTGAGAGCGAGGATCACCTGCTCAGGGTCGGCGAGGCGATCAGGACGGTCTGTGAGGCGCACCGGGTTCCCTTCGTCCTCAAGTCCTCTTTCGATAAGGCCAACCGGTCGTCGGGTCGTGCATTTCGCGGTCCCGGCCTGCAAGAGGGGTTGCGTATCCTGGAGCGGGTCAGGGCGAAACTGGATGTACCCGTGCTCTCCGACGTTCACGACGTCCATCAGGTCGCCGCTGCGGCTGACGTGCTGGACATACTTCAGATTCCGGCCTTTTTGTGCCGGCAGACCGACCTGCTGACCGCCGCGGCACGGTCCGGCAAGCCGGTCAATGTGAAGAAGGGACAATTCCTGTCGCCCTGGGATGCCGCCAATATCGTTGAGAAACTTCAATCTGCCGGCTCTGAGGCGATTGTCCTGACGGAACGGGGCAGCAGTTTCGGTTACAACAACCTGGTCGTGGACATCCGTTCGCTCCCGATCATGCGCAGCTTCGGCTATCCGGTCCTGTTTGATGTCACCCACAGCGTGCAACTGCCAGGCGGCGTGGGCGATGCCTCGGGAGGACAGTCGGACATGATCCCGTACCTCGCCAGGGCGGCCGTAGCGGCAGGGGTCGATGGGCTCTTCATGGAGATCCATCCCGATCCCGCCAATGCGCCAAGCGACGGTCCCACCATGCTCCGGCTGGATGCGCTTCCTGGACTGCTGAACCAGTTGCTGGACGTTCATCGGGCGGTAGCGCCGTATATAAATCAGCTATCAGCCATCAGCGGTCAGCAGCCAGGAAAATAGCCATCAGCGATCAGCAATCAGCAGCCGGCTAAAGAAGCCCTGAGCTGAAAGCTGACCGCTGATAGCTGCATTGTCATGAAAGACTTCAGAGAACTGAAAGTATGGGAGAAGGCCCATCGCTTGACGCTGGGGGTCTACAAGGCCAGTCAATCGTTTCCGCGGGATGAGATGTATGGATTGACGAGTCAGATCCGACGCGCCTCCGCTTCCATTCCAGCCAACATTGCCGAGGGATGTGGCAGAGATGGAGACGTCGAGCTTGCCCGGTTCCTTCAGATCGCGATGGGGTCGGCAAGCGAACTGGACTACCACCTCCTGCTTGCACGCGACCTGAACTTACTGAATAGCTCAGATTACGCGCAACTAGCGAATGAGGTGGGCGAGGTGAAGCGAATGCTGACATCCTTCGTTCAGAAGCTGAAGGCTGACCGCTGATAGCTGAAGGCTGTTCTTCAGATATGCAGACTCCCATGCAACAATTTCTTCGCGTGCTCCGGTGCGCCGCTCCCTACCGGTCACGGATTATCCTGGCCGTCGTCAGCCTGATCCTCATCGCCGTCCTCAACGCGGTGTCTATCGGTTCGCTCCAGCCGATCTTTGACGGCCTCTTTGCCGCGGAGGGCGTCGGGTCGGGGATCAGTCTTCCTGGTCCGATCATGGCCTTGCTTGGAGAGCGGCTGGTTCGATTCCAGACGTTTTTACAGGCGCATCGGATCAGCACGCTCACCTTTATTGGAGGCGCCCTTTTTGTCGTCTTTGTGGCGAAAGGCGCGCTGATCTACATTCAACAACTGCAACTGCGGTACGTGGCGGAGGGGATTCAGCGAGACGTCCGGAACGATCTGTACGCGCACCTGCACACCCTGTCCCTCGACTTTTTCGTCCGCCGTCCAACGGGCGAGATCATGTCGCGTCTCAACTCGGATGTCGAAAGTCTTGGCGACGCGTCCACCGAGCTGTTCCGCAACGCGCTCAGAGAACCATTCAACATCATTGGGCTCATTGCGCTGCTGTTCCTGATCAAGTGGCAGCTCGCGCTGCTGTCGTTGCTCGTCTTGCCGGTGGCGATCCTGCCGATTGTGAAGTTCGGTTCCAAGATTCGTCGCAGGAGCACCCGGGTGCAGGAGGGACGCGCCGAACTGAATACGATCCTGCAGGAAACGATTTCCGGCGTGAGGATTGTCAAGGCCTTCGGTATGGAAGAGTATGAGCGGAAACGGTATCGGCATGCCAGTGAGCAGCTCTTCAAGGCCGTCATGCGGATTGCCAAAGTTGATGCGCTGACCTCGCCGGTTCTGGAGGTTCTCGGATCGGTGGGTATTGTTGTGGCGATCTGGGTCGGCGGCTATCTGGTCTTTTCGAAGAGCTTGACCCCTGGGGCGTTTATGGCGTTCCTCGGGGCGCTGGCGTCCCTCTATCAACCGGTCAAGCGAATCAGTCAGATCAACAACAACATCCAACGCGGCATGGCCGGCGCGGCGCGGGTCTTCGAGCTGATGGACCTCCATTCCGATGTGGTGGAGCAGTCCGATGCCGTCACACTCGGCCGGATGCAGGAGGGGATTCGGTTTCAGCGCGTCTCCTTCGCCTACGAACCGGGCCGGACGGTGCTGCGCGACATCAGTTTCGGAGCCAAGCTTGGTGAGATTGTCGCGATCGTCGGGAGCAGCGGGGCCGGGAAAAGCACGATGGTCAATCTCATCCCGCGCTTTTACGATCCGACAGAAGGGGTCATCACCATCGACGGGGTCGATATCCTGCGGACGACCCTTTCGTCGTTGCGCGCCCAGATGGGGATCGTGACCCAGGATACGATCCTGTTCGACGACACCATCTTCAACAATATTACCTACGGGCAGCGTGACGTGACCGCGCGTGTCGTGGCAGAGGCGGCCAGGATTGCCAACGCCGAAGAGTTCATCGAGGCGCTCCCGGCGCGGTACGACACCAGGATCGGCGAGCGCGGGGTGCGCCTGTCAGGCGGGGAGAAGCAGCGGATCGCCATCGCGAGGGCGATCCTGAAGAACCCGCCCATCCTGATCCTGGATGAAGCGACGTCGGCCCTCGATGCCGAGTCGGAGCGGCTGGTCCAGGAGGCGCTGGATCGGCTAATGCAGAATCGGACCACGTTCGTGATTGCGCACCGGCTGTCTACCGTAATTCGGGCCGATAAGATTCTGGTGCTGGACGGCGGATGCTGTGCCGAGCAGGGGACGCATCCGGAACTCATGTCGAAGGGGGGGGTCTATTGCCGGTTGTACAACACGCAGTTTGCCCGGGTCTGAGGCGCGATGGCCGATCTTACCGCCACGATCATTACCTATAACGAGGGGCAGAATATTCAAGCGTGTCTCGAGAGTTTGACGTGGGTAAAAGAAATTATCATCGTCGACTCGGGGAGCTCGGATCGTACGGTAGAGATCTGCCGAGGTTACACCGATAAGGTGGTTATCAACCCATGGGTCGGATTTGTCGAGCAGAAGAATTTTGCCGTCTCGCGGGCGACGTACGATTGGATTCTGAACATCGACGCCGATGAACGGGTGTCTGAGGAGCTTCGCCATGCGATTGAGCGCGAGCTTGCGGCGCCCCGTCACGACGGCTACTGGATCGCGCGTAGAAACTATTTCCTGGGACGATGGATGCGGCATGGGGGATGGTATCCGGATCGCGTCCTTCGTCTGTTTGACCGGCGCAAGGGGCGATTCGGAGGTTTGAAGGTTCACGAGCGTGTCGTAATCTCGGACGGCTCCACCGGCGTCATCGATGGCTATCTGGTTCATGCGACGTATCGAAACGTCTCGCAGTATATTCGCAAGCAGGACCTGTATACGGGAATCTCGGCAGAGGAGTGCGTGAAAAGGGGTCGCCGACTCGGACCCGTCAGCGGTGTAGAGCTGTTGCTGCGGCCGCTGATCAAGTTTGTGCAGGTCTATCTGCTCAAACGTGGGTTTCTGGATGGGATGCACGGCTGGATTGTCGCGGTGGGCGCGTCCTACTTTAACTTTTTCAAGTATGCCAAGGTATGGGAGGCGGGACTGGCACCTGATCCGATTGTAGATGGGGGCGGCACAGCGCACGCATCTGCGCCAGGCGGCCTTGACGGATCGAGCATCCATGGCCGGCTCCGGCGGCTTGACACCGAGACCCAGGCGCGCGCCGAGTCGACGGATCGCCTCGCCGGCGTCGGGTGGGTCGATGTCGCTGTGCGTCCTCTCTTAACCTTTATGAACGCCTGTCTGTGTCGGCAGGCCTGTCGCCGCGGGTTGCGCGGGCTCGTCGACGCAACGTTGATGAGTTTCTCTACCTTTGTGCGGTCTGTGAAGGCGTGGGAGCTCCTGATGAGCCGCGAAAGATCGCTCGAGTGAGAAGGCAAGAGATGCGGCAGGCATTGGGAGGACAGCCGGTCGTGTGGAAGGATCGGTATCTGGCGTATTCGGAGCCGGCACTTCAATACGGCCTCGTGGTGCTCATCGTCCTGTTGCCGTCGGCGGCGCTGCGATCGGTGAAAGGCGCCCTCCTTATCGGCCTGGTCGTCGTCTGGCTTGTACGGATGCTGGTTGCCAGGGATGCCGCCCTGCGAAGGACGCCACTGGATGCGCCGCTCGCAGCCTACATCGCATGGATCGCCTTCACCCTCATCACGGCCGCTCATGTCATGTACAGCCTGGGAGAGCTGCTGAAGCTCATGGTGAGTGTGCTGGTGTTCTACCTCGTCGTCAATCAGGTGCGGGACAGGCAAGCGGCACGAAGACTCTTTTCTGCGATTGTGCTGACCACGTGTGCGGTCAGCAGCTTCGGCGTCCTCAAGTTTTTCCTTATTCAGCAGGGGAGTCTTGTCGACAGGGCCGTCAGAGCCAATTCGCTGACCCCTGATTACCATTGGTTAAGCACCTATCTGGTTCTGACTATCCCGATTCTCTTGTGTCTGGCTATGGTGCAGCATGATTGGCGGTCCAGACTGTTGTTCCATGCGACGTGCGGGCTGTCATGCATCGCGTTGTTTCTCACCTACACAAGGGGAGCGTGGGTGGCCCTCCTGGCCGAACTGTGCGCATACGGGTGGGCCGCACGAAGGCGGTTATACGTCATCCTGGCCGGGGGAACCATCGCCGCGGGGTTAACGGGCCTGCTGTTGCTTGCGTCACAAAGCGATACCGTTCCTTTCAGCCCGAACGCCGATACGCTGAATCCCTATACGCTGATGACCCGGATCAAGACCTCAGGACTGGCCATCCAGGAGATTTCCAGGCACCCGCTGATGGGGATCGGATATGGCGGGAAGACGATGGTCAAGGTGTATACGGATGCCCCGGAGGTGAAAGAGGCCCCCCATCCCCATAATCTGTTTGTCGAAGTGGCGCTTGGAACCGGGATTCCGGGTCTGATCCTGCTGTTGTGGATCTTTTTTGCCGTGCTCAAGGTTACGTGGGGGGGGGTAGCCAGAGCCGCTGATCCGTTCGGACGGGCGGCGCTGCTCGGTCTGGGAATGGCGGTCGTGGGGATCATCGTCAGCAACCTGTTTGATCATATCTTCGCGGGGGGCATGGCCCATCTGTTCTGGGTGCTGATGGCGTTGGCGGTAGCCATCGATGCCGCTCCAGAGGGGCAGACGGTGGGAATCGAGCCGCCACAGAGAATCCTTGTGATCAAACTCCGGTACCTGGGCGATGTCCTGCTCAGTACGCCCGTTCTCGCCTCGCTCCGGGAGGCATTTCCCAAGGCCGGCCTGTCGATGCTGGTCAATCCGAGTACCGAGGCGATAATCGCCACCAACCCGCATCTGGACGAGGTGTTGATTGCGGAGCGGACACGGTCGCTGATCAGTCAGCTTCGATTCGCCGCTGCGCTGCGCGGGCGGCGCTTTGATCTCGTGGTCGATCTGACTGATGGTGATCGGGCGGCGATCCTGAGTCGTCTCACCGGGGCCGCCGTCAGAATCGGCTTCAATCGGGAAGGCCGCTGGCGCGGGCGCCTCTACACCCATGTCGTACCGATACAGGCGCAGCCGGTGTCGATGATCCGCCAGCATCTGATGGCGCTGGAAACCCTGGCGATTCCGGTGGTGAATGACTCATTGCCTGTGCTCAGAACTCGCGCGTCCGACGATGCCGCGGCCTGCGCGGCGCTCGGCGCCGTCGGTATCGGCCCCGGCGAGCGCTTCGTGGCAGTGCATCCCGGCGCGCGATGGTGGTGGAAAAGCTGGCCTGCCGATCGGTTTGCGAGCCTTATCGATCATATGCAGAAAACGCTCGGAATGAAGGTCGTGCTGCTCGGTTCCGTTCCCGATCGGGAGATTGCGGAGGCGATCCTCGACCAGGTAGAATCCGATTGCCGGTCGCTGGTCGGTCGTCTTACACTTCTGGAGCTGGCCGGAGTGCTCCGACAGGCGACCCTCCTGGTCGGAAACGATAACGGTCCGATGCATATCGCGGCTGCGATGGGTACGCCGGTGATCGGCCTTTTTGGCCCGGCTGATCCGAGAATCTGGGGGCCGGTCGGTCAGGGCCATGCCGTACTCTACAAGGGGATAGACTGCCGGTCCTGCTTCCCTGACGGGTGCCGGCGCGGCGAACAGAACTGTATGCGGTTGATTGCGCTTGACGAAGTCATCTCCGTCGTAGAGCGGATGCTCGAAGAGCCCGGTCTGTACGACAGCGAACCGGCGCTCACGCGGACCGAGGTCGTATGATTGCCGATCGAGGCCGACAGGTGCTGCAAATCGAGGCCGAAGCTATTCTGGCCTTGATCCCGAAACTTGATGCGCGGTTTGACCGGGCCGTGGCGATCCTCCGAGATTGCCGGGGCCGGGTCGTACTGACCGGTATGGGCAAGTCCGGCTCGGTGGCGCAGAAGATCGCCTCGACGTTAGCCAGCACCGGGACCCCTGCGTTCTTTCTTCACCCCGCCGAGGGGGGGCATGGCGACCTGGGAATGCTGGTTCGCGGCGATGTTGTCATTGCGATCTCGAACAGCGGTGAGACAGACGAACTGGTCGGCTTACTCCCCGCGATCAAACGACTTGGTCTCATGCTGATCGCGCTGGTCGGTGATCCCGCTTCCACCCTCGCCAGGCAAAGCGATGTCGCTATCGATGTCGGTGTCGCGAAAGAGGCCTGTCCACTGGCATTGGCGCCTACCGCCAGCACCACCGCCGCCCTGGCTATGGGCGATGCCCTTGCGGTAGCCCTGCTCGAGCAGCGCGGCTTCACTGAGGCCGACTTTGCCCTCCTGCATCCGGCCGGCAGCCTGGGACGGCGACTGCTGTGGCGAGTACAGGACCTCATGCACATCGGCGAGCAGCTTCCCGTCATCGGACAGCATGCGCTCATGCGTGACGCGCTTGTCGAGATCTCGCGAAAGCGGCTCGGGATGACCGCTGTCGTCGATGAGGCGGGGATGTTGACCGGGATCATCAGTGATGGCGACCTTCGACGGGCGCTCCAAAACGGAATCGATCTGCTGCAGCGGCAGGTGAAGGATTGTATGACGGCGCACCCCAAAACCATTAACAGGGACGCGCTTGCGGCTCAGGCGCTCGAGATGATGGAACGGCACGCGATCACCTCGCTGCTCAGTGTCGATCCCGAGGGAAGACCGGAAGGGGTCATCCATCTGCACGATCTCCTACGAGCTGGGGTGGTATGAGAAGGGAGCGCGGGGTAGGGGCGGGTTTGAAGCCCGCCCGTACAGGGTGCAAGGCAAATTCCCCCTCAGTCCAAGAAATTCTTCAGATCCCCCCTTTAACAAAGGGGGGTACGGGGGGATTTGGGATGGGGGGATTTCTGGAAAAAGAGTGGCTGGCCTCAGGTATGCTGCTCGCCTGGACCATTTTCGTCTATTACTCGTATCTGGGGACACCGCTCAGAGGCGACGAAGGGATGTATGCGGCAATCGCGCGGAGGATGGTCCGCACCGGGGACTGGCTGCAGCTTGTCTATGAGGGGCGCCCCTACTTCAATAAACCTCCGTTACATTTCTGGCTGATGGCGCTCTCCCTTGTCGCGTGGGGGCCGACGGAGTTTGCCGTACGATTTCCGTCGGCGACCTTTGGGGCCGGGACAGTGTTCCTGGTGTACGTCAGCGGAAAGCTGCTGTTTGACCGGCGGCTCGGCATGATTGCGGCGTTCATTACGACCTCTACGCTTTCCGCTGTCTGGCACGCCCATCAAGCACGATTCGACGTGGAGCTGGCGTTTTGGATGAATCTGGCATTCTTCACCTTTTATCTGGCGTACCGCGGGGGCGGACGTCGTCTCGGCTATCTCTGTGTCGCTGCCCTGTCAATGGCCGTAGCCACCATGCTCAAAGGTCCCGTGGGCGTCCTCCTGCCTGGCGTCATAGCCTGTGCGTTTGTGGTGATCACGCGGCGATCCAAGGTTCTCGCAGAGATCCCGTACCTGCTGATCGGCCTGGCAATCTTTCTGCTCGTCACCGTACCCTACTATCTGAGCCTGGGTGAAACATTCAACCGACACTTCTTTCTCGAGGAAAATCTCACCCGCGTCTTCCATGCGCCGAACGCGCCGTTTCTCTATCTCGGGATGATCGTGACCGGATTTTTCCCCTGGAGCCTCTTTCTGCCCTGCGCCGGTCTGTATCTCTGGAAGTCGCGTTCCCGTCCTCTCGATGAATCGGACCTGCTGCTCCGCGTCTGGTCCATCGGATTTTTCGTGCTCCTGAGTCTGCCGGCGGGGAAGGCCGAACGATTTCTGGTGTATCTTATCCCGCCCTTTGCCCTGTTAACGGCCAGATATTGGGATGATCTGCTCCGGTATACACGCGCATTGTCGGTCACGGAGGCTCGTCTGCTCAGGATCGCGGCCTGCCTTCTGGGCCTGGTCGGCGTAGTGGGGGCGTTTGTCGGCCCTCAACTCATTCGGTTGCGATTTGTTATCCCCGATGATGTGTGGCCTATCCCCCTCATGCTGCTCCTCGGTATCGGGTGCATGGCTGTTCTGTATGCCGCCTGCCGGTGTCAACCGTCGACGATCTTTTCGAGCGTGATGACGGTTGCCATTGTGATGACCATCGGTCTTGTTCAGTACTTTTATCCTGTGCTTGCCAGATACGAATCCGCCAAGGCGATCGCCCGGCAGGTCCATGCGGTTGTGGGCGACTCCCCGCTGGTGATTTATCATCCTGGCCGGTCGTTGGGCGAGGATATCCTGTATTACCTCGATCGCCCATCGCCGGTGCCGGAACTGCAGACCCCGGATGAGATCTACGCGGCTTTCGAGGCCGCGCGGCCGATCTTCGGTCTCCTGAGTAAAAGCGGCTTCGAAGAGCTTGAACGTCGAGGTCATCTTCCGGTTATGGTTCTCGCGGATCATTCATACCGCCAACGAGACTTTGTCCTGGTGACCAACCGGGCACAGCTCTAAAGGAAAAGATGTCATGTCCATCGACCCTAGACTACAGGAAAAGGCGAAGGCGATACGCCTGCTCATCACGGATGTGGATGGCGTCCTGACCGACGGGCGGATCTTCTACAGCGCCGACGGGGTGGAGAGCGAGGCCTTCTTTGTGCGGGACGGCCTGGGTCTGCGCATGGCCCGTCAGGCGGGGTTGCTGACGGCAATCCTGACGGGGCGTGTGTCTGGGGCTGTTGCTCACCGCGCCAAGGAGCTGGGTATCACGGAGATCCACCATGGGGTTCTGGACAAGCTTCATGTCTACGAGATGCTCCTTCAGCGGTACGGCCTGACCGATGAGACGGCGGCGTATATCGGTGACGATCTGAACGACCTGCCGGTACTCCGTCGGGCCGGCTTCTCTGCGGCGCCGGCCGATGCCGACCCGCAGGTACGAACGACGGTCGCCTTTGTGACGACGCAAGGCGGCGGTCGCGGCGCGGTCCGGGAGGTGATTGATCTGATTCTGAAGGCCCAAGGCCGGTTGGAGCCGTTCGTTGAAGGACGATGGCCGGGTTCTGAGGAGGAGCGGCCGGGTGGCGGCTTTTTCTTGACAAGCAACAGGGGTATGTTACAGTGACCGGACTGAGACGGGGTCGCGCCGTTTGCGGCTCGTCGTCGGAGCAATAGCGTAGATTGATTGAAGGGGAGGAGGACCGATTCATGCCCAAGATGTATCTGTTTACGTCGGAATCGGTGACGGAAGGTCACCCCGACAAAATTGCCGACCAGATCTCTGATGCAGTGCTTGACGCCATCTTCGCACAGGACCCCTATGGCCGCGTCGCATGCGAAACACTGGTGACGACCGGCTTGGCGTTTGTGGCCGGGGAGATCAGTACCAAGTGTTATGTAGACATCCCGAAGGTGGTCCGCGAAACCATCAGGGACGTCGGCTATACGAGGGCCAAATACGGTTTTGATTACGAGACCTGCGCCATCATCACCTCCATCCAGGAGCAGTCTGCCGACATCGCGTTGGGGGTCGATATCCAGGGGGCGGGGGATCAGGGATTGATGTTCGGTTATGCCAGCGATGAGACACCCGAGTTGATGCCGATGCCGATCATGCTGGCCCATAAGCTGGTCAGGCGGTTGGCCGAGGTTCGGCGCACAGAGATCCTGGATTACCTCCGGCCGGACGGTAAATCGCAGGTCACGGTTGAATATGTCAATGGGAAACCGAATCGGATCGATTCAGTCGTGATCTCTGCCCAGCACAGCCCGGATGTCTCGTTGAAGCAGATCCGGGAAGACATCGTAGAGCAGGTGATTCTCCCGGTCCTCCCGCAGGAGCTGGTGGATCTGGAACGGATTCATTACCACATCAATCCGACCGGCCGCTTTGTGACCGGCGGACCGCACGGCGATACGGGGCTGACCGGCCGGAAGCTGATCGCGGACACCTACGGCGGGGTCGGGAGCCACGGAGGAGGCGCCTTCTCCGGGAAGGATCCGACGAAGGTGGATCGATCCGCGTCGTACAATGCCAGATATATTGCGAAGAACTTTGTGGCGGCCGGGCTGGCCAAGAAATGTGAGATCCAACTGGCCTACGCGATCGGGGTCGCCGACCCGGTGTCGGTGCTGGTGGACAGCAAGGGGACGGGGATCATTCCGGATGAAGAGATGATCAGAATGGTCCCTCTATACTTTGAGCTGACCCCGGCCGGAATGATCAAGGCGCTCGATCTTCGACGCCCGATCTTTAAGCAGACCGCCGCATACGGCCACTTCGGCCGCACGGAACCTGATTTTACGTGGGAGCGAACCGATAAGGCCGAGGCGCTGAGACAAGAGGCAGCCAAGCTGGGAGCATAGAGCAGCAGTTAGCCGTCAGCGGTCAGCATTCAGCAAAAGCCCGTTTTAGCTGAGAGCTGAAGGCTGAATGCTTTTTCCTGCAATAAACGAAACCCCGCAGCGTGCTGCGGGGTTTCGTTTTCTGTTCTGGCCCGTCATTCCGTTCTGGACCCACGGATACCAGCTTCCGCCGGTATGACGAACTCGCGGCAAGCCGAGGGAGAGGTGTGACCCGGGTGCCGATCAATAACGATAATGATCCGGCTTATAGGGACCATCTGGAGAGACTCCGATATATCTCGCCTGCTTGGGGCTCAACCGGGTTAGTGTGATTCCCAGTTTTTCCAAATGCAGTCGAGCGACTTCCTCATCCAGCTTTTTAGGCAAGGTGTACACACCTACGGGCCGTGGATTATTCCAAAGATCGATTTGGGCCAAGGTTTGGTTCGTAAATGAATTCGACATGACGAAACTGGGATGACCTGTGGCACAACCGAGATTGACAAGACGTCCTTGAGCCAGAAGATAGAGGGTATTCCCATTGGGAAGCACATATTTATCAACCTGGGGCTTGATGTTGATGTGTTGCACACCCGGAAGGGATTTCAACCCGGCTACATCGATTTCGCTGTCGAAATGCCCGATATTGCAAATGATGCTTTCCCCTTTCATCATCATCATGTGAGCCGTGGTAATGACATCCACGTTACCGGTGGCGGTGACAAAAATATTTCCCACCTTAGCGGCATCCTCCATCACGGTGACTTCAAAGCCTTCCATTGCCGCCTGCAGGGCGTTGATGGGATCAATTTCAGTCACGATCACGCGCGCCCCGTAACTTCGCATGCTATGTGCGCAACCCTTACCCACATCTCCGTAGCCGGCGACGACGACCACTTTACCGGCGATCATCACATCGGTCGCGCGTTTGATACCGTCGGCTAATGATTCTCGGCATCCGTACAAATTATCGAACTTGCTCTTGGTGACACTGTCGTTGACATTAATGGCCGGCACCAATAGTTCCCCTTTTTCCATCATCTGGTATAAACGATGGACGCCGGTGGTGGTTTCCTCCGACACCCCTTTCCAGTCCTTGACCATGCGAGTCCAAATACCCGGATGGGACTTCAGAGTTTTTTTCAGCAAGTTAAGAATACAGCCTTCCTCTTCGTTTTCCGGTTTTCGATCCAGAAACGACGCGTCTTGTTCAGCTTTGATTCCCCAATGAATGAGCAACGTGGCATCGCCACCATCATCCACAATAAGCTGGGGCCCCATGGCCTCACCGTTGTTTCCGGGGTGAACCAGCGCTCTAAACGTGCAGTCCCAATATTCTTCCAAGGTTTCACCTTTCCAGGCGAATACGGGAACTCCCGCTGCGGCTATGGCTGCTGCCGCATGGTCTTGAGTTGAAAAGATATTGCAAGAGGCCCAGCGAACATCCGCGCCCAGTTCGACCAAGGTTTCGATCAGTACGGCCGTTTGAATGGTCATATGGAGCGAACCGGTTATCCGGGCGCCTTTGAGAGATTTCAATTTCCCGTACTTTTCACGCACGGCCATCAGGCCGGGCATTTCTTTTTCAGCAATGTCAATTTCTTTGCGACCAAAATCGGCTAAGGACAAATCCGCCACTTTGAAATCAAGCGAAGAAGGCGAAAGGTGTTTTTCGGTTAACGTCGGCATATTCATGTCCTTTTCATAAAGAGTGCGAGGCGCCCCTATTTTCGCCCTCACCGGCCGCGCGGAATGCGGTGAAGGGAATTTCATTTATTTGACTTGATTTGTTTGATAAGGCGTGACTTCTGATGGGGAAGTATACGCAGCAACGGACTTGTAGGTCAAGGCAATATTGGCCACACAGATTCCTGGAATGTGGGGACGTAAGAGGTTCAAAGTTCAACGTGCAAGGTTCAAAGTTCAACGTGCAAGGTTCAAAGTTCAACGTGCAAGGTTCAACGTGCAACGTTCACGGTTCATGGTTAATCAGACCACGGAATTCGGTCTTCAGTCTGAATCCTAAACCTTGTACGTTGAACCGTGGACGTTGCACGTTGAACCGTCTTCAACTCTTGACTGTAAATATAGAGCTGAGCCCCGCGGCGGTAAAGATGGCATTAGGAAGCCAGGCCGCGACTACCGGGGGTACGACACCGCCTCGCCCTAAAGAGACGCAGAACGAGTTGAGAATGGAGTAGGCGACGGCGACTACCACACAGGCGCCCGTCCAGGCCATCACGCCTCGCTTACCGGTGCGGAGGGCGAAGGCGATCCCGATCAGGGCCATTACGAGATTTGTGAAGGCCCCAGCGCCCTTCGCCGCCAGGTCTACCTGATAGCGAATAGAGTTTACCCCGGTTTTGGCCAGCCTCTCGATATACTCCCGAAGCTCTCCGGAGGTCATCTCCTCCGCTTCTCGCACTACCTGAGCGAGATCAGCGGGCTTTTCTTCGAGGTAGAGCGTGAGACTCGCGAACGAATCGACCTGATGGGTTCCATTAGGCTTCGTCCACGAAATCTGCCCGTTCTGAAGTTGCCACCGGCCGTCTTGCCATCTGGCTTCCTTCGCGTCGATCCGTCTCTCCAGTCGAAAATCGGATGTCAGTTCGAAGAGGGTGAGTCCTCGAATGGTGCCGGATGCCGGCTCCAGCAGCGAGATGTGCAAAAACCGATTACCTCTGGCCCGGTACCAGATATCGTTATTCCTGGTTCGCTGGAAGGGTGAGACCTTCTGCACGTGTACCCGATACGCGTCCAGCGCGCGCTCGTTCATTCGAGGGATGATCGACTCGCCAAGGATCAAGGCCGCAACACTCACCACGAAGCCGAGCACCAGGAGCGGGACTACGATACGGAATGCGCTCAGGTGGCCCATCTTCATGGCCAGCAATTCATTGTTCCGAGCCATGCGTCCGAGGCTGAACAGGGCAGCCAGCAGTACGGCCACGGGCATGACCTGGAACCCAAACCATGGCAGCCTATTGACGTAGTACTGGATCACTACCATACCGGACACGTCAAGAAAGCGGGAAAGACGGTCGAACAGATCTACGATGGCGGAGAGCGCAAGAAACACCGCCAACGAGAAGATGAATATTCTCAGAAACTCTCCGGCAAGGTAACGATCCAGGATTCGCATGGAGGCTCTCGCCTTACCTTCAGCCTTCAGCCGTTACGGCTCACCAAGGCTTTTTCCTGCTGAACGCTGACCGCTGATAGCTGAACGCTGTTTTTATCATCGATTGAAGTCTGGCGGGTAGAACAGCTTCGCGGCCCTCCGCAAGAACCAGGCTGATGGCGATCACACCCAGGGTGAGGTTCGGGAACCATATGCCGATGGCGGGCTCGATTCGTCCACGGGCTCCAAGGCTTTCGCCGGTCGCCAGCAGGATATAGTAAAATACGGCAAACGCCACACTGAGGGCGAGGCTGACGCCGCGGCTGGCCTTCTTGATCCGGATGGCAAGCGGTGCGCCTATCATACTCAGGATGAGGCAGGCAATCGGGAGCGCAAATTTCTTGTGCAGTTCTACCTGCAGCGGCCAGGCCTTGCCTCCGTCCTTGGTCAGTCGCGCAATCTCCGTTTGGAGCTCCTCGATATTCATCTCTTTACTCTGTCTTACACGCGCCACGGTCTCGGCAAGGGTGCCGCCCAGGATCTGAAGATCGTAGGTTTCGAAATCCAGATTTCGATACCGGGCCGGATCGTCGCGTGAGCTGACCTGGAGCGTCCCTTTCGACAGTTGAAGACCGACCGGCGGCTCTGCGTCATCATTCTTATTGAGCAATTTGCCTTCCTGGGCGATGATGAGATGCTGATCGGCCTGGCTTCGTTGGTCGATAATCAGGACACCGTGAAACGTGCCGTCCCGTTTGTCTGAGCGATCCACGTAAATGGCAAGCCCTGGATATTCGGTATTGAATATCCCCTCCTCTAGTACGGCAAGAGCTTGGGTATGATAGAGCTCATGCGTTAACGTCTTGAAGGCCCGTGTGCTGCTGGGCTGAACCAGCGCGCTGATCCACAGGGTAGCGAGTGTGGCGACGACACCGAAGAGGACCCCTGGCGCCATCAGGCGGTACAAACTCAGACCGCTCGCCTTGAGCACAATCGCCTCACCCTCGGATGAGACCCGGCCGTACGTTGCGAAGACGGCCAACAATACGGACATCGGGATCGTTACCGTCAGTGAAAAGGGCAGCACATAGGCGATGAGACGAAAGACAACTCCAACGGGCGCCCCTTTATTAATGATGAGATCCATGAGGCGCATCATCTGATCCATCAGCAGGACAAAGGTAAAGGTCCCGATGCCGAGCGCGAAGGAGGCCGCCATCTCTTTCAGCAGATGTCGATCGATCAAACAGAATGGGCGCAGCCGTCTGGTGAAAACGGTCGTCCCGTTGGGCCGAGGGGCAGGGAACGAAGTGTGCGGCGGACCGTGCAGTTGTTGCATTTGATAAATTGTAGTGAAGAGAGCGTGCCAAGTAAATATAATTCGCTTGATAGAGTCTCGGTGAGGTTGTTATAAAGGCGCGAACACGAGACGAGTCAGACCGTGGAGGTTCCTGAATGGGGATTGTCATAGTCATCATCGGCATCGTCGTGCTGGCGGTGGCGCTCGTTGCGATGATGAGAAAATCTGCTCGAGAGGGTGCAGGCGCCTGGCTTGTGGAAAAGCCTTTGCGCGTCTGGTGGCTCCCATGCCTTATGGTGGCGTATTACAGTGTGTTGAGCGTAGCGGTCGATCAGTGGGATCTCGTACTCTTCACGCGGTTAGCCGCCTATTTCGGGTTGCCGACTTTATTGCTCTACCTGACCGGCCCAAAATCTGACGATACGTGTACCGGCAGAGACCTGGTGATTAATTTCGCCATCGTGCTGTGGATCTGGTTGCTGATTGAGTTGAAGATTGTCAATACGAATTGGCTTCGTATACAAATCGGCGGTACCAAGTCCACCGCTCTGCCGTTAGGCGTGTACGCGGCCATTATTTATGCGCTGATCGCCCTTTCAGGATGGAGAAGATTCGATCTGAAGTGCGACCTGGCTTTTAAAAAGGCCGACCTGCTTCCGACGGCGGCCACCTTCGGTGTCCTGGGCATCACGCTGTTAACGATTACGCTTTTTACCGGGCTGGCCACATTGGGCATCGCCAAGGTGGTGCGGCTCAATCCTCTTGGAGCGCCCCTGATTATCGCTGTACCGGTGGCAATATTGGTCGCGGCTCCGATGATCTTTGTCAGTATCGGCGTGGTGGAAGAAATACTGTTTCGCGGCGCGATTCAGAATCTGCTCCGACATCGCCTGAAGCCGGTCTGCGCGCTGGTTGTTGCGTCTCTCATATTCGGGCTGGCACATGTGAATAAAAGAGCGTTAGGGTTTGACGTCCCGAACTGGCCCTACGCTGGAGTAGCCGCGCTTGCCGGTCTCGGATATGGGTTTGTGTTCTGGAGAACCAATTCCATCATCGCATCGGCGACGGTCCACGCCATGGTCGATGCGATGTGGGTCCTCTTTCTGAGGGGTGGAAAGTGAGCTACCGGTCCGCGGGGCCGGTACATACAGGAACCAAAATCCAGGAGAAAGATACTCTCGGGTTCCGCTCTTAACCTGATCAATCTAGCCGAGCGGTGGGACCGGATCGAACCGCGCCTGCAGCCGGCGCGGCCGATGCCCGCCTCCTCGGATCGACCGATCCTGCCGCCTGACGCGCGAGAGACCTTGACGGATCGGGTCCTGGCTCCCACGTTGGTGTCGAATACAAGTACAGATGTGTTGTCCTCCCGCTTTACAGGGTTTACCCAGAGTGAAACGTCGACCGCCTAGTGTGGGAACAACGTGGTGGTGGGCTTTAATGACACGGGCAGTTATCTGCAAACATTCTTTACACCATTAGGGCTGAGCTTAAACGGGGTCGCCCGCTCGACCAATAAAGGGAGTTCGTTCACCGGCTTGGGCTACCCGAACCCGGGGCCGGTTTTTTCCGATTTTCTCGCGGGAGACCCGGTCGTAGTGTGTAGCGATCCGAATACCTTTTACTATGCGTCGCTATTCGAAAGGACGGCAACAAGCGATATCTCGGTTTCGAAGTCGATCGACGGAGGGGCGACCTTCGGCAATCCGATTTCAGTGGCCGGTAAGGATGCCGGAATCAGTTGGAGCAATAAGAAGATTACTAAGACAAATTTCCCGGCGGTTCCGGGCCAGGACGCCAAGTTTAGCCGTACCTACATGGGGGACTATGATAGCCCGGCCATTGACTTTACCCATGCGAATGGCGGGTTTGTCGGCGCCTGGGGGGATAACTCCCTCGGCAACCCCGATGTCAAGGTTGGGAAGTGTTAAGGGTGAGCTCGACAGGAGGCGATAACGGCGGCGAGGATGTCGGCTTCAAGGCGGCCGGTTGAGGAGAGAAGCCACCAAGACGAGGGCCGCATAAGGGGCCGATCGCTCTCGCCGTGCCCAAGAATTCTGGCGGTTGCCCGAACGTGGGTTCCTCCTGACTCGCCTGAGACAAGCGCGATGGTAAGCTGGCAGGTTCCCTTCCTCTACAGGATTGCCGCCCCCGCACGATCGGTGACGGCATCCTGTAGAGGATTTCTGGGCCGACGCGCCGCAACCCTGCCATAATCAAGCCCTGTTCTTCGTCAATACGAATAATCGACTCCCCTTGGCCGGTGATGACCGCCTGCGCACACCTCAGGGTAGGCAACAGGGGACGATCCACGTCGATCGTCAGCCCGGTCGAGGCCAATGTTGCCAAGAGTAGAAATCCCACCATTGACATTGCTTTGCCGCCGCGGTTGTGTAACCCTTTTGCCTTCTTCTTCAGGTTAGTGTGTTCGAGCTTCGAAGTCAAATCCGCTCAGGTAAAGATTCCCCCTGTAATCGATAATCGTGTTCTGTGTTAAGATACACTGTATCCAGTTCATTTCTATCATTCTCTGAGCGGAAGGCAAGGTTGGGGGAAACGTGAGTGAAGGGAGACCCGGTACCGTATTAAGAACGCAAGGCGCCCATTCGTGCCCGGAGATCGACGGATTGCGCCGTCCGCTTGTACCGCTGGTCGTCGCGTTTCTTCTGGGCGTTATGGCGGCGCGTCTGCTGCAGGTTCCGGCGCCGGTCTGGTTACTGATCGGACTTGCCGCCGCCGGCCTCGCCCTGCTGAACGCCGTGTACTGCCGGCTTCGCGTTGCGGGCGCCTGCCTTCTGGTCCTGTTCTTTTCGCTCGGCGCGGGTCGCCTCGGAGTCGAGCCCTACCTCCTTCCCTCGCACCACATCGATCGTGTGCCCGACGAGCTCCTGGATCAGCCGCTCCTGATCGAGGGGGTGGTGGCCTCGTCCAGCGATACCCTGACGATTGATGCCTGGGGCGCTGAGGATGAGGGGCGACGGGTTCGTTTCCTGCTCGATCTACGGACCCTGTGGCTGGCTGGGCGGGAAGTTGAGGTCGCCGGACGCGCGCGTCTGACCCTGCTTGGCCAAGAGATTGTGCCTGTCTATGGGGAGCGCCTTCGCGGGGTGTTCAAGCTTCGCCGGCCGCGAGGATACAGGAACCCCGGCGGGTTCGATTATCCGCTGTATCTCAAAAGCCGGGACGTGACCCTTGAAGGGTGGGCGGGCGAGGCTTCTCCTGTCGAGCGGCGAGGAACAGGCGAGGGAAGTCCGGCGCTGACCCCGGCATATACGCTTCGCAGCCGGCTGATTCAGGCGGTCATCAGCCGGTTGCCGCCGGATCAGGCATCCCTGCTTGTGGCCATGACACTCGGGGAGCGGACCGGCATTCCGAGGCCAATCACCGAGGCGTTTACGGGATCCGGTACCTATCATATCCTGGCTATTTCCGGTTTGAATGTCAGCCTGCTTGCCGCCGCGCTGTTTGTGCTGTTGAAGGCCGTCCGTGTCCCGCTGCGCCTGAGCGCGCTGCTTTCAATGGGCCTCATTACGTTGTATGCGGTCCTCGCAGGCGGGAGCGCATCGGTCATCAGGGCGGCAGTGATGGCCGATGTCTACCTGCTGGGATTGGTCATTGATCGGGAGGCCGATTCGCTCAATACCCTCGCCCTCTCCACCCTCGGGCTGCTCCTTTGGCAACCGCTGTTTCTGTTCGACGTCGGGTTTCAACTGACCTTCGTCGCCACCGTGGCGATTTTGGTCGCGGTCGATCGGCTACCGTCGGCTTCACTGTCGGTACCGTGGCGATGGATTGCGACATCCTTAGCACTGTCCATTGCCGCGTTCTTCGGAACCGCCCCGATTCTCGCCTCGGCCTTCCATCGGATTTCGCCGATCGGTATCCTGGCCAACCTGCCGATCGTGCCCTTGAGTGGTCTACTGACTGGGGCAGGAATGCTGTTCGCTGTCTTGGCGGCGGTCGTCCCCTGGTCCCTGGGATGGTTTGCCGTACTCATCGGGTGGTTGATCGATCTGCTGGTGGGCCTCGCCGGATGGTTCGCGCGACTGCCGTTTGCGTCGGTTCAGCTTTTTCCTCCCTCCGCGCCGATGGTCATCTGTTACTATCTGGCCTTGGGAGCGGCGATAGCAGCTGTGGGCCGCCGGTGGCTCAGATGGATCGCGTGCGCGGCCGCCCTCACCCTTGTCATTCTGGTGACTGTTCGCCTGCTGCCTATCTTTCAGAACGGCCAACTACGGATGACTGTACTCGACGTCGGACAAGGCGACGGCATTGTTCTGGAACTCCCCGGACGGCGAACCATCCTGATCGACGGCGGCGGTCTGTTTGATGATCGGTTTGATATCGGGGAGCAGGTGGTGGTGCCGTTCCTGCGTTCACGCTGGATCGGCCACCTGGATGTTGTGGTGCTCTCCCATCCGCATCCGGATCACCTGAACGGCCTGCAGGCCGTTCTCCGCCACTTCACGGTTGACCAGGTCTGGGATAGCGGCCAGCGGGCCGCCATGCCGTCCTATGTGTGGTTTGAAGAGGTATTGCGCGACAGGCGGATCCCCCACAAGATCGTGCATGATGGGTATCGGACCTCCGAGTTTTCGCCGGTGCAGGTTGCGGTACTCCACCCGTCGAACCCGATGCTCTCCGGCTCACCCCGCGGCCATTTCTCCGATGTCAACAGCAACTCGCTGGTCCTGGCGGTGAAGTACGGTACCGTGACGTTCTTGTTGCCTGGTGACATTGAGCAGGAGGCGGAACGGCTGCTGCTCGAACAGGGAGCGGATCTGCAGGCGCAGGTGCTGAAGGTGCCGCATCATGGAGGCAGAACCAGCAGCAGCGAGCCGTTCCTGGCGCGCGTCCATCCGAGGGTCGCAGTAGTTTCGGCCGGCTATCGGAATCGCTTCAGACATCCGCATCAGGAGGCATTGGACCGGTACCGCGCGAGCGGCGTTGATCTGTACAGGACCGACCTGGACGGCGCCGTCACCATCTCGACCGACGGAGCGACCATTGGCGTAAAGACTATGCGAGAATCAAGGTAGTGGGTTTCAAGGACTAAGTGTCGCGTTTCGCGTTACGAGTTTCGAGGAACCCGAAATCCGGAACTCGAAACCCTAAACCTCGCCCGGGGAAAGCGTTTGACAAAGCTATAGGCCTATGTTAAGAGAGCCGCATGACCGCCCTGCAGCCGCCAAAGATCTACACCGTCAGCGACTTGACCGCCGAGATTCGCGCTCTTCTTGAGGATTCGTTCTCCGGAATCTGGGTGCAGGGAGAACTGTCCAATGTCCACCAGCACTCATCCGGGCACATGTACTTCAGTCTCAAAGACGAGGAAAGTCAGATCCGGGCAGTGATGTTCCGGATGCAGAACCGGCAACTCAGATTTCAGCCAAAGGACGGGCTGGCGGTGTTGGTGCACGGCGCGCTCAGCGTCTATGAGCGTCGCGGCGACTATCAGATCGTTGCGGAATACATGGAACCGAAAGGCCTGGGCGCCCTGCAACTGGCCTTCGAGCAGCTTAAGGACAAGCTGCGCGCGGAGGGGCTGTTTGACGATGCCAGAAAACGGCCGATCCCGTTGTTGCCGAGGCGGATCGGGGTCATTACGTCGCCGACCGGGGCGGCCATTCGTGATATCCTCCATGTACTCCGACGGCGATTCGTCGGCGTCGACGTGCTGATCTATCCGGCGACGGTGCAAGGCGATCAAGCAGCTACGCAGATCGTCGAGGCGCTCGGCGAGTTGAATCGACGAGGCGGGCTGGACGTGGTGATTATCGCCAGGGGCGGCGGCTCGATCGAGGACTTGCAGGCCTTCAATGAAGAGACAGTCGCAAGGGCGATCGCGGCCTCCAGGATCCCGGTCATCTCGGGCATCGGCCATGAGGTCGATTACACCATTGCCGATTTCGTAGCCGACCTGCGGGCTCCCACGCCCTCTGCCGCCGCGGAGTTGGTGATCGCCAAGCAGGACGAGCTGGCACAGCGGCTTGACGACCTTCAGGCGCGGATGACCGGCGTCATGCGGTCGAGACTGCACGGATTGAGGGTTCGGATGAGCGGGTTGGATCGTCATCTTCGACTGCTGAATCCGGTCGAGCGGGTTCAAATACAGCGGCGTCGTCTGACAGAGCTGGTGAAGGATTTGACCGGCTGGACCGATCGACGGCTGGCGTTGCTCCAAGGTGAGCTGAAGGCTGTGGTCGGCAAGCTTGATTCGTTAAGCCCCTTGGCCATCCTAAGTCGAGGCTACAGCATCTGTCTTCGTGTGTCTGATCAGGAGATTGTAAAAGACAGTTCAGTAGTCGTTGCGGGCGACCTTGTGGAGGTACGCCTCCATCGTGGTCGGTTACGGTGCGACGTGCGTGAGGTCCAGAGGCAGGAAGGATAGGGATGGATACGGAAGAGGTTCCATTCGAAGAGGCGCTTAAACAGCTTGAGGTGGTTGTCTCCCGACTCGAGCGTGGGGACCTCCCGCTTGAGCAGGCCCTCTCGGTCTTCGAGGAGGGGGTTCGGCTGACCAGGTTATGTTCAGCGCGATTGACTGAGGTCGAGCGCCGGGTCAATATCCTGACGCGCAGCGTCGAGTCGGTATCCGGTGAACTGGAAGAACGGCCGTTTGAGGACGAGGGTGAGGAAGAGCTGTGAGGGGGCAATCGTGACGCCGAATGAGCTGGAACGGTATCTGGAGGATCGGCGGGTCCTCGTCGATGAGGCGCTGGAGCAGCATCTTCCAGGAGTAAGTGAGCCCCCGAAGGAGATCCATGAGGCGGTTCGCTATAGTGTCTTTGCGGGGGGCAAACGGCTGCGACCGATCCTGGTCCTGGCGGCGGCAGAGGCGGCGGGCGGACAGATTGAACAGGCGCTGGCCGCGGCCGCCGCGGTCGAGATGATCCATACCTATTCCCTGATTCACGACGATCTGCCGGCCATGGATGACGACGACTTCCGTCGCGGGCGACCGACCTGCCACAAGGTCTACGGCGAGGCGATGGCGATCCTGGCAGGAGACGCGCTGCTGACCCAGGCGTTCATCCTTCTGTCGGCAGAGATAGCGCCAGTTGACAAGAATCCGGAAGCCCGTCTCAGGGTGATTCAGGAGATTGCTATGGCTGCCGGCAGCAAGGGGATGGTCGGCGGTCAAGTTGTAGACATGCTGCATGAGGATCGAGAGATAGATTTGTCGACACTGCAGTATCTGCACGCCCACAAGACCGGCGCCCTGATTCGAGGCTGCCTGCGGATGGGCGGGATTCTTGCGTCAGCCGGGCCGGAGCAACTAGACGCTCTTACAGGGTACGGCGAGCGGATCGGACTGGCCTTTCAAATCGTCGATGACATCCTGGATCTGGAGGGAAGCCTGGAAGCGCTTGGGAAGTCGGCCGGAAGCGATCTTCGCAAGAAGAAGGCGACGTTCCCGGCCCTGCTGGGGATCGAGGAGTCGCGGCGATGGGCCCATCGCCTGGTGGCGGAGGCGAAACAGGGCCTCGTCATCTTTGGCGATCGCGGAATCGTGTTGGGTGCCATTGCAGATTTTGTCGTGATGCGGCGGAGGTGATGACGCATGGCCGCTGTGAGCCGACGTCTACTCTCGGATTCCGACTGCCCGGTTACGAAAAAGGGCGGACGGATCCGGCTGGATCTCGCGATGCAGGCGCAAGGCCTGGCGGGGAGCCGCGAACGGGCCAGGGCGCTGATCCTGGCTGGCGTTGTGCTGGTAGACGGTCGGCTGGTGGACAAGGCAGGAACCTTGATAGCGTCGGACGCGCGGATCAGTCTCATGGTTCCCGAGCACCCGTATGTCGGGCGCGGGGGCGTCAAGCTACAGGGCGCGCTGGAGCAGTTTGCTATCTCTGTCACCGGGCGCGTCTGCCTTGATCTCGGCGCATCGACAGGGGGATTTACCGACTGTCTGCTGCAGTACGGGGCTGCGCATGTCTATGCCGTTGATGTCGGGTACGGGCAACTCGACGTGAAACTCAGGGCCGATCCACGAGTGACCGTCATGGAACGGACCCACGCACTGACCCTTCTGCCGACCGACTTCCCGGATCGGCCGGATCTCGCCACCGTAGACCTGTCGTTTATCTCTCTTGCCTCGATCCTCCCGGTTGTTCCTTCGCTGCTTGCCGATTCCGGCGAGATCCTGGCGCTGATTAAACCGCAATTTGAGGTCGGGAAGGGTCATGTCGGAAAAGGGGGTGTGGTTCGCGACCCTGAGGCGCATCGGCTGGTCATCACAAAGATTGGCAGACGAGCTGTCGAACTGGGGCTCCGAATCCTTGGAGCTGCCCCCTCCTGCCTGCTCGGACCCAAAGGGAACCGCGAGTTCTTTATTTATCTGAGTACGATCGGGATAAGTATTACGCCTGAGGAAGCGGCCGAACAGGCTGTAGGAGCCTGCCCTGAGCCCAGTCGAAGGGAGAGCGCATGAAACGGATCGGCATCATCGCCAAGCTCCATAAGCCGGAGGCCAAGGCCATCCTCCAGGAGCTGCTGCCGTGGCTGATGGCCAGGGGTGTGGAAGCGGTTCCGGATGAAGAGACCGCTAAATTGGCCGGGATGACCGGCGCTCAGCCGAAGCCTGATCTGCCGGGGCTTGTCGATCTCCTCCTGGTCCTGGGGGGAGATGGGACGCTTCTGTCGGTGGCGCGTCTGGCCGGGACGCGTGACGTCCCCATCCTGGGCGTCAACCTTGGGGGTCTCGGGTTTTTGACCGAGGTCACGTTGGAGGAGATCTACTCAACCCTGGAGGCGGTGTTACAGGGAACCTATGAGGTGACCCAGCGGATCCTGCTGACCGCGACGGTCTACCGGCAGGGGGAGCGAATCGCCGAGTATGTTGCGCTGAATGACGCGGTCATCAACAAGGGCGTGCTGGCCCGGATGATCGAACTGGAGACCTACATCGACGGGCGATATGTCACGACCTTCCGCGCCGACGGTCTCATCCTGTCTACCCCGACCGGTTCCACCGCCTACTGTCTGGCGGCCGGCGGGCCGATTGTCTACCCGACCCTTCGCGCGCTTGTTGTCGCGCCGATCTGCCCGCATACGCTTACCCTCCGTCCTATTGTCATCCCGGATACCGCAAAGATCGAGATCGTCCAGAACTCGACGGACGAGAATACCTGCCTGACCATGGACGGCCAAGTCGGGTTTACACTTCGCCACCGCGATGTGATCAAGGTCGTTCGCTCAGACCACACCATTACGCTGCTCAAGGCGCCCGCGAAAGACTACTTCCAAATCCTTCGCACCAAGCTACACTGGGGCGAGCGGTAGGCCGTGCTCCGTGAGCTCCACATCACGAATTTCGCCCTGATCGACGAACTCCGGGCGGAGTTCGGTCCCGGTTTGAATGTCCTGACCGGCGAGACCGGCGCGGGAAAGTCGATCATCATCGACGCCCTGGGGCTGACGCTCGGGATGAGGGGCGAGGCGGAGCAGATCCGTACCGGGGCCGATGGGACGACGGTGGAGGCCGCGTTCGATCGCTGCGACGAGGAGACCCGCGAACTGCTCGCCGACAGCGGGATTGAGCATCCGTCGGATGAGTTTCTGCTGGTACGGCGGGTGCTCTTGCGGGAGGGCAAGAGCAAGGCCTATCTGAATGGCAGGCTGTCGTCGTCGGCGTCGCTCCGAAGTCTCGGCGAACTTCTGGTTGACGTCCATGGCCAACACCAGGGCGTTGCGCTGACCCAGCCGTCCCGTCAGCGGCTGCTCCTGGACGCCTATGCCGGTCTAACAGCAGATGTAGCGGCGTTTCGTATGCTGTATGGCAGACGACAGACGCTGAGGGCGGAACTGGATGTGCTCCGGACGGGCGAGCGGCAGAAGGCGCAGCGTCTTGACCATCTCCAGTATCAGCGGGACGAGATCGCTGTGGCGCGACTCGTCGAGGGGGAGGAAGAGGCGCTGAACCAGGAGCGGACGATCCTCATGCACGCCGAGCGGCTGCACGCGGCGGCGCACCTGGGATACGAGGGCCTGTATGGCGAGCAGGGCGCGGTGGCGGGCCGCCTGGCCGCGATTGTCTCGAAGCTGAAGGATGCGCAGCGTATCGATCCGAGGCTGCAGGAGGTGGTGGATGGCTGCGAAGCTGCCATGGCGTCGGTTGAGGACGCGGCGGCCCAGCTCAGGGACTACAGGGAAGGGGTTGCCTTCGACCCGGAGCGCCTGGAGCAGGTGGAGAGTCGGCTGCACGAGATCGGCAAACTGAAGCGGAAATACGGCGGCTCGATTGCCGAGGTCCTCGCATGTGCGAGGTCGGCTGAAGAGGAGTTGCAGCGCCTCACCGGCTCCGAAGAGCGGGGCCAGGAGATTGAACGGGAACTGGCGATGCTGAAAGGGACGCTGGCGCAGCGGGCGGCCGAGCTGACCGCGCGCCGGAAGGCGGCGGCCGAGCGACTGGCTGCAGCAGTGCAGGAGGAGCTGCGGGCGCTCAGAATGGAGAAGGCGGTCTTTATTGTTCAGATCGGGCCGCGTTCCGAGGCCGGCGGTTCCGGTCTGGAAGCGAACGGGGCGGACGAGGTGGAGTTCCTGATCGCGCCGAATCCCGGCGAAGAGTTGAAGCCGATGGGCCGCATCGCGTCCGGCGGTGAGCTGTCTCGGGTGATGCTGGCGATCAAGGCCATCCTGGCGGCCACCGATCGCATCCCGACCCTGATCTTTGACGAGGTAGATGTAGGGATCGGCGGTGGGATGGCCGCGGTGGTGGGTCAAAAGCTTTGGGCCATTGCAAAAGAGCGGCAGGTCCTCTCCATCACGCATCTGCCGCAGATTGCGGCCTTGGCCGACCGCCATTTTGCGATTGTCAAGCGTGTCGAGGGTCCTCGTACTGGCATTACCGTCCGGGTGCTGGAGGGCGAAGAACGGGTCTGTGAGATTGCCAGGATGCTTGGGGCCAGGGAACGGTCGGGTACCCCTCTGCACCATGCCCGGGAGATCCTGGAGACTGCCAGGCAGTGGAAGGCGGCTATGACGTCAGGCGCTTCTGCTTGACAGAAGGATACGAACCGTTTATAGTAACGCGACGATAGGCGTCCTTAGCTAAGTGCGGGAGGCTGGCGGCCCCCCTGTCTGTTTGGTGGTGTCGATTGAGGAGGACTGAATCGTGTATGCAATTATCGAGTCGGGAGGCAAACAACGCCGCGTCAGCCCCGGCGCGCTTGTGACCCTCGAAAAGATTGAGGGTGAGGCGGGGAAACAGGTCGAGTTGTCAAACGTTCTGATGGTGGCCGATGGCGACCAGGTGAAGATCGGCGCCCCCTATGTACAAGGCGCTGCAGTGATGAGTGAGATCGTCCGGCAGGACCGTGGGCCCAAGGTGATGATCTTCAAGTTCAAACGGCGAAAGCGGTATCGGCGTACACAGGGCCACCGCCAGGCGCAGACCACCTTACGAGTGACAGAGATTAGGGCGTAGCACAGGTTCCACGTTCAACGTTTAGGATCTTGAACCTGTAATCTTGAACCTTGAACGTCGCACGTTGCACATTCACCAGAGGTGAAGAATGGCGCATAAAAAAGGGATGGGGAGTTCCCGGAATGGCCGGGATAGCCAAAGTCAGCGGTTAGGTATGAAGGCGGCGGCGGGGCAAACGGTATCAGCGGGCAGCATTCTGATTCGCCAGCGCGGGACCCGGTTTAAACCGGGTAAGAACGTTGGGATCGGTTCTGACGACACACTGTTCGCCAAAGTGTCCGGCATTGTCACGGTCGAACACCGCGGGGGACAGGGCCGTTTCCTCAGCATCATCGGCGCCTAGCAGTCTCACAGGGGGACGAGGGGTTGGGGTTTAGGGTTTTGGGGACGGACTCTTCTCTTACCTTTACACCCTACACTCAACACCCTGTACCCTATACCCTGATATTTTGATGTTCGTCGATGAGGCCCGCATTCGGGTTGAGGCAGGAAACGGCGGCCGGGGTTGTGTCGGCTTCCGGCGTGAAGCGTATGTCCCTCGGGGCGGGCCTGACGGCGGCGACGGCGGGGACGGCGGGAGCGTATACCTCGTAGCCAGCCGTTCATATCGGACGCTGGACGACCAGAGGTATCAACGGCACTATCGAGCCCAGAACGGCGCGCATGGACGCGGGAAGACCATGCACGGTCGACGGGGCGCCGACCTGATCATCTCGGTCCCGCTCGGTACGATGGTCGTTGATGGCGAGACGGAAGAACTGCTGGGTGATTTGATTGAAGACGGACAGCGAGAACTGGTCGCCAGAGGAGGAAGAGGCGGTCGAGGCAACGCCCACTTCGCGACCTCAGTGCGACAGACCCCCCGTTTCGCCCAGCCCGGGGAATCCGGGCAACGGCGTCAGCTTCACCTCACCTTAAAACTACTTGCCGATGTCGGCCTGATCGGCCTGCCCAATGCAGGCAAGTCGGCTCTGCTGTGCCGTATTTCCGCTGCTCGCTCGAAGGTGGCCGACTACCCCTTTACGACACTGACCCCGCACCTTGGAACTGTCGAGATCGATCCGCTTGGCGCATTCGTCGTAGCCGACATTCCCGGCCTGATCGAAGGCGCATCATCAGGTGCAGGCCTCGGAATCCGGTTTCTGCGGCATATCGAGCGGACCCGCTTGTTAGTGCATATCATTGACGTGTCCGACACGGCAAGGGATCCCCGGGACGCGCTGGCTGTCGTCGAGGACGAGCTAAGAGCCTTCAATCCCGAGCTGCTGGAGCGGCCTCGCGTCATTGCCGCCAACAAGATCGATCTTCCCCACGACCAGCACCTTTCTGTACTACATTCTCTCTGCGTGGAGCGGGATCTACCGCTTTTTCCGCTGTCAGCCGTGACGGGCGAGGGGGTCGAGCGACTCGTCCAGCACCTGGCCGATCAACTCCAAAACAGTTCCGGATTTGGAGTGTCGAGTTTTGAGTTGCAAGCGCCGGGTGTTGGGGGTCAGGTGGGAGACCCCGCTGGGCAGAACCCGAAACCCGAAACTCGAAACCAGAAACTGCGAAGCCTCCAGCGGTGAACGTCTCATGAGCCAGGCGGAAAGATCATTGCCGGACGCTCGAGCTGTCGCACGGGAGACAAAACGGATAGTTGTGAAGGTCGGCTCGGCCGTCCTGTCTAAGGGTGATATCACCCTGCATCAGCCGACGCTCCAGCGAATCTGTCGTGAACTCGTCTCGCTCCGAAAGGAGGGGCATCAGGTGGTCCTGGTCTCCTCTGGCGCCATCCTGGCTGGGATGGGTCGGCTCGGGCTGACTGAGCGGCCAGGAAGTATCCCGTTAAAGCAAGCCGCCGCCGCTGTCGGCCAGAGCCTGCTCATGCGCCGTTACGAGGAGGTCTTCGCGCCGTATGGCCAGAAACTGGGGCAGCTTTTGTTAACCCAGGACGACTTTCGGTCGCGGCACCGGTACCTTAATGCGCGCAATACGCTCTTTACGCTGCTACACCTCGGCGTCCTGCCGATTATTAACGAAAACGACACGGTGGCTGTGGAGGAGATCAGGTTTGGGGATAATGACCGGCTTTCTGCGTTAGTAGCGACCCTGCTCGGAGCGGATCTACTGGTCATTCTGACCGATCTGGACGGGTTGTACACGGCCGATCCGAGGAAAGATCCTCACGCGAGGCTCGTGCATGAGGTGCCTCGCCGGTCTACGGGACTCCACTTCTGGGCTGACGAGTCTGGGACCGGGCTTGGTACGGGCGGGATGGCCACAAAGGTCAGAGCGGCGCGCACAGCCGCAGCAGCGGGTGTCCCGACTATTATTGCGAACGGCCTGGTAGAGGGGATCCTGGAGCGAATCATCCGCGGCGAGACAGTCGGTACCGTCTTTCAGGCGTCTGCGTCCAGGATGCGGAGCCGAAAGCGCTGGCTGGCATTTGCGACGACACGTCGAGGGCGGATTATGGTGGATGCCGGGGCCAAGGAGGCGCTCATCCGTAACGGCAAGAGCCTGCTGCCATCCGGCGTTATCTCGGTTGACGGCGAGTTTGAGGGGGGCGATGTGGTCAGCCTCTGCAGCATCGACGGCGTAGAATTCGCGAGGGGTGTGACCAACTATAACGCCGAACAGGTGAAACAGATCAGGGGCATCAGGAGCGACCAGATCGAGGATGCGCTTGGCGAGAAGCCGTTCGATGAAGTGGTGCACCGGGACAACCTGGTGATTCTTGCATAAGAGCAGTTTCGAGTTTTGAGTTTCTGGTTTTGAGTTGAGAACCCGAAACGCGAAACGCGAAACTCGAAAGGGTAACTGCGAGGGACAATGTGACGGCGGACATGGTGCGGGAACTTGCGACGGCGGCGCGTCTAGCGGCTCGGGCGCTTGCCATGGTGGTACCGGAGGTGAAGAACCGGGCGGTGACAGCCATGGCAGACGCGCTATGGAGCGAGCGGGCGGCGATCCTCTCCGCAAACGCGGTCGATCTGGCGGAGGCCAGGTCGGCGCAGCATCCGTCTGCGTTGTTGGATCGACTGGCGCTCGATGAACGACGGATTGAGAAGATGGCGGCCGGCGTGCGACAAGTGGCGGCGCTTCCAGATCCTGTCGGAGAGATTACCGGGATGTGGCGCCGTCCAAACGGCCTGTTGGTAGGCCGGATGCGGGTGCCGCTCGGGGTCATCGGCGTTATCTACGAGGCCAGACCCGGGGTTACCGCCGATGCGGCGGCCCTCTGCCTCAAGTCGGGGAACGCCGCTATCCTGAAAGGGGGTCGGGAGGCGATCCGCAGCAACCGGGTGATCAGCAATCTGCTTGCCGATGCCGCCGCGGCAAATGGCCTGCCCAAAGGGTGTGTGGCGTTTATCGATTCGGTTGATCGGGAGGCGGTGAGCCACCTGCTGCAACTTACGGGGCTCGTGGACCTGATCATCCCCCGAGGAGGCGAGGAGTTGATCCGGGCGGTACAGCGGACCTCGGCGATTCCAGTGCTGGCTCACGACAAAGGGCTCTGTCACACCTATGTCGATGAGGGGGCCGATCTCCACATGGCGGAAGAGATCGCCTACAACGCCAAGGTCGAACGGCCTGGCGTCTGCAATGCCATGGAGAGCCTGCTGGTGCATGAGGGGGTCGCGACGCTGTTCCTGCCGCAAATCGTCAGGCGATTACAGGAGGCTGGGGTTGAAATCCGCGGTTGCCCTCGAACACGGACCCTGGTCCAAGGTATCGGGGCTGCGACTGAGGCAGACTGGGATACCGAGTATCTTGATCTGATGCTGTCGATCAGGGTCGTCGGTTCATTCGAAGAGGCTGTGGCGCATATTGCTGCGCACGGCTCCGGTCTGGCCGAGGCGATCGTCACCTCGGATCATAGCCGGGCCATGCGTTTCCTGCGGGAGGTGGATGCCGGTGCCGTGTTCGTAAATGCCTCCACTCGTTTCACTGATGGCGGCGAGTTCGGGATGGGGGCCGAGATGGGGATCAGCACGCAAAAGCTTCACGCCCGCGGCCCGGTTGGTCTGACGGGACTGACCTGCGAGAAATTCATCATATTCGGCGACGGGCAGATTCGGGATTCGAGTAAATAACGTTCAAGGTTCGACGTGCAAGGTTCAATGCTCGACGTTGATAACCAGGATTTGAAACTGTGTTAACCCGAAACTGCGCACCTCGCACCTTGAACTTTGAACGTTGAACAGTAACCCGTGAACCTTGAACGTTGAACCTTGCTTGTTGCACGTTGCACGGTAAACCTTGAACCTTGAACGTTGAACTCCCTATAGGGCGAACATGCATATCGGCGTGATGGGGGGGACCTTTGATCCGATCCACCTCGGCCATCTGCGGGCCGCCGAGGAGATCTACTGGGCCTTTGAGCTGGACAAAATCATCTTTGTGCCGGCCGCCCGGCCGCCTCATAAGGAGGACGAGTTTGAGGCCTCGGCCCAGCACCGATACGAGATGGTCTCACTGGCGACGGTCTACACGCCGTACTTCAGTGTCTCGCCGATTGAGCTGAGTCGACCAGGCCGATCCTACTCGGTTGAGACGCTCCGAGAGTTTCGTAAGCTGTACGGGGATGAGAGTACCATCTACTTCATTATGGGGGTCGATGCGTTCCTTGACATCGCCGCATGGAAGGAAGCGAGGGAGCTGCTGTCGCTGGCGCAGGTCATAGTCACTGCCCGTCCTGGCTGGCGGCTTGATGAGGTGGAACGCTCCATGACGCCCGAACAGCGGCATCTTCTGGGTGATCCTCGGTTCAAGTACATGAGAGTTTCCGAAATCACCCGGGAGAGCGTGACGGCGCACCGTGAACCTGGTCTGGTTCTGTCGGTCGAAGTGGTCTCATTGGACATCTCCTCCAGCGAGATCCGACAACTGGTGAAGGAGGGCAGGAGTATCCGGTATCTGGTGACCGACACGGTAGCGGCGTACATTAGCAAGAATCGTCTGTATCAACCTGGCCAAAAGGCTCATAGGCCGACGGAGGCTTCGACGTGAGCGTACCCGAGCGACCCACAGTGTCTGTGAATACCAACGGGCGGATTGATACCGAGATGCTGCTGCAGCTTGCGGTGACAGCCGCCTCCGAGGTGAAGCCGACCTCCCTGGTGCACCTCGACCTTCGGGGTCTGTGCACGTTTACCGATCATTTTCTCATCGTCGGTGTGCCATCGGTCCGGCAGGTGCGGGCCGTCGCCGAACGGATCGAGGAGCAGCTCCGGGGGGCACGTGTTCGGTTATCCCATCGGGAGGGCGACCTGGAAGCCCGTTGGATTCTTCTTGACTACAGCGATGTAATCATTCATATTTTCGATGAAGAGATGCGATTGTACTACGATCTGGAGGGGCTGTGGGCCGACGCGCCGAAACGGGAGTTGGTTCAGGACGAATCGTCGGCTCCCTTAAGATAACCCGCTATAATGACGTCGATACCGGTGAAGCGGAGGGCACGCGAGCCCCGCTTCTTTTTTGTTGGGGACTGGCTGTACCTGCATACTCCCCTCTCTCTGTAGGGAGCGAGGGTGATCTTCCGAATCGCCGAGGTGGTCGGTTGGTGTCCGGCCGCACACAGTCAGGGAGGTGATGGGGATGCCGTTAAGAGCAGCGATCCTGGAACGGTTAAAGGAAAAGCTGTTGGAGAAGCGACGCGCGTTGATCAATACCGTGCGGGAGAAACGCGCAGACAATCTTGAGACAGGCAGCGACGGTACGCAGGATATTGCCGATCAGGCGACGACGGCCTACACCAAGGAGTTCCTGCTCTCTATCAGCGATACCGAGCGCCAGCAGTTGAAGCAGGTGGACGCCGCTCTGGATAAGATGCGACAGAAGGCGTATGGCCAGTGCGAACGGTGCGGTGAACCCATCAGTGAGAAGCGGCTCGATGCGTTGCCGTTCGCCCGATTCTGTATTGCCTGTCAGGAGGAAGAAGAACGGAGCTGAAGGAGCTGCTGGCGGCCTTTCTCCATCTTATCTTTCCCTCCCCCTGCCGAGTATGCCATCAACCGCTGGATGCTGCCCGCCGATCCCTGATCTGTAGCCGCTGCTGGCGGCACATTCAACCCGTTTCCGAACCCTTCTGTCCCCGCTGTGGCAGACCATTCGTCTCGCCAAAGAGCCTCGAGGCCAGCCCCGACCACCTGTGCGGATCATGTCGGGAGCGGTTGCCGCCTTTCGCAATAGCGAGAGCGGCGGCGTTGTATCAAGCCGATGGAACGATGCGTCAGGCAATCCTTCTATTGAAGTACGGCGGTCGCCGTACACTTGGCCGTCATCTGGGTCGTCTGATGGTCGAGACGGCCGGACGTCTGCTCGATCCCCGCGAATTTGATCTGTTGATTCCTGTTCCGCTCCATCGCAGGCGGGAGCGTGCGCGAGGTTTTAACCAGGCGACGCTCCTGGCGAGGGAGGTCGGGCGCGGCTTCGGTCTTGACGTTGACGGGCGCGTGCTCAAACGGGTTCGAGCCACGGAGGCCCAAAGCGGGGGTCGGCGAGAACGGGAGGACAACGTCAAGGGGGCGTTCGCCGTCACGCGGCCCGATCGCGTGAAGGATAAAAAGCTTCTGCTGATTGACGATGTCTTTACCACCGGCGCCACCGCCGGCGAGTGCGCCAGGACCCTCCTCACCGCGGGCGCCGCAGAGGTCGGTGTCTACACGCTTGCCCGTGTCGAATGATAGTGTGAACACCGCCCTCGACCTCTATCTGTGTGCGCCCTTGATATAACTTGCCAGAAGCCAGAAAATGTGGCTTAAATAATCCACCTCTTAATAGTAACATAGCGTTAATGTTTGTGATCGAGAGGGGAGGTGGTGTGGCTATGAGGGAGCGGTAAGACACCATCTACGCGTCAACTTCTGAATCGAATGAACGAGCATTACAACACACATGTCCGGAGAAAGGAGGACATTCCCATGAAACGACTACTCAGTGTCGGCGTGATGGTCGGTCTGCTTGTGACGGGAGCCTCGATCTCGTGGGCTGAGACCAGCGTCAAGAGCTCGAAGAGCGACGGATCCGATCGCGTTGGTACAAAAGCAGGAGACCAGGGCAAAGGGGCCAAGTCAACGGCCGCGCCTGCGACGCAAGACCCGTGCGCGAGCGTCAAGAATGATCCGAACCAATATGCGAAGTGTCAGGACGCTACGAAGCCCGTTGGTCTAAAGCGTACCGAACGTCGAGGGGGCTATTGATCCGGGTGGAGTCCAGCCGGATCATTGACGCAAGTGGACCGGTTATTCAATGGATCGAAGGAGTGAGGGACGAGCGGATAAAAAATTCTAACAGCTTGATCCTAAGGGATTGACATTTAGGAGTAGGGGCGCTATAAAAAGGGGCTGATTTGCCTTCTCGTGGAGTACCTTGTGGTCATTCGTTTGTCCATTCGAATAACCGTGGTCGTTGTGTCAACTTAAGAAGGAGAAGAGAGGAATGGCGATTAAGGCTGCGATCAACGGATTCGGTCGCATCGGTCGAAATGCGTTTCGGGCGGCATTGGCGGATCCTGAGCTGGAGTTTGTGGCGGTCAACGACATTACGGATGCCAAGACGCTTGCGCACCTGTTGAAGTACGATTCCGTTCATGGGACGCTCCAGGCGGAGGTCAAGGCGAAAGAGAACGCGATCGCCGTAGACGGCCGCGAGATTAAGGTGTTTGCCCAGCGAGACCCGGCAGCGCTTCCCTGGAAAGATCTGGGGATACAGGTTGTCGTGGAGTCGACTGGACGCTTCACCGACAAGGCCGGCGCGAGCAAGCACCTTCAGGCCGGCGCGCAGAAGGTCATCATTTCAGCCCCCGCCAAGGACCCGGATATTACGATCGTGCTGGGCGTCAATGATGCGATGTACGATCCGGCCAAGCACGCGGTCATCAGCAATGCGTCCTGCACCACCAACTGCCTTGCGCCGATCGCGAAGGTCGTCATGGAGCAGTTCGGAATTCGCCATGGTCTGGTCACCACCATCCATTCCTATACTAATGACCAGCAGATTCTTGATCTGCCGCATTCCGATCTCCGCCGGGCGAGGGCTGCCGGTCTCTCCCAGATTCCCACCAGTACGGGAGCGGCCAAGGCGGTCGGCCTGGTACTCCCTGCGCTGCAGGGCAAGATGCACGGGCTCGCCATCCGCGTCCCGACGCCGAATGTATCGCTGGTCGATCTCGTGGCAGAGACGGAGCGGGTTGTTACCGTCGCAGAGGTGAACGCGGCCCTTCGGAAGGCCGCCGATGGGGAACTGAAGGGGATTCTCGGCTACTGTGAGGAGCCGTTGGTCTCCTCCGATTTTAACGGCAATCCGCTTTCGTCGATTGTCGATAGCCTTTCGACGTCGGTCGTCGATGGGACCCTCATCAAGGTCCTGTCCTGGTATGACAACGAGTGGGGCTATTCCTGTCGGGTCCGCGACCTGATCAAGTTTATCGCCAGTCGGTAACGGCTCTCATGCAACCATATTGTTAAGCGGAGTATCACCGGCTAGACGGTGCCCGGCACCAGCGTCATTGCGAGGCGAAGCCGAAGCAATCTCACAGTCCTTCAGGGTCACGACGTTAGGATTGTCGTGCTCCCCTTGGTCGCTCGCAATGACCATAACGCAGGATTGATGTTTGTTGCGATAGTACATTGCAGACGTTTTCTCGCACAGTGAGTGATATGGCTAAACTCTGTATTGATGACCTGCAGCTTCAGGGGCAGCGACTTTTGATGCGTGTTGATTTTAACGTCCCGATCGATGAGCAAGGGGCGATCACCGACGATACGCGCATCCGCGGCGCCCTTCCGACGATCAGCTACGCGGTCCAACATGGCGCGAAGGTCTTACTCATCTCCCACCTCGGCCGGCCCAAGGGCGGACCCAACCCGAAGTACAGTCTCGGGCCGGCGGCTGGACGGCTGACCGCATTGCTGGGCCGTCCGGTCGAGATGGCCGAGGATTGTGTGGGACCGCAGGTGAAGGCCAGGATCGACAGGATGGAGTCTGGGGATGTGCTGATGTTGGAGAACTGCCGCTTTCATCCGGAAGAAGAAAAGAACGATGAGGCGTTCTCCAAGGCACTGGCCGAGCTGTGTGATCTGTACGTCAACGACGCCTTCGGCACGGCCCACCGCGCCCATGCCTCCACCGTTGGCGTGACACGATTCGTGAAGTCCTCGGCGTGCGGTTTTCTGATGCAGAAGGAGCTCAAACAGCTTGGCGCGCTGCTCGATCATCCTGCGCGCCCTTTCATCGCCATCCTTGGCGGCGCGAAGGTGTCGGATAAGATCGGTGTGTTGGCCAATCTGTTGCCGAAGGTGGATGGTTTCCTGATCGGTGGCGGCATGGCTTACACCTTCCTGAAGGCTCAAGGGCAGGAGGTCGGAGGCTCTCGAGTAGAGGCCGATGGGCTGAAGGTGGCGCAGGAGACGATGGAGCAGGCCGGTCGTTCGAATGTGGCGATCCATCTGCCAAGCGACCACGTGATTGCCGAGCGGATCGACGCGAACGCGACGACTAGGACCGTCGATGGGGCTATCCCGACCGGTTTCATGGGGCTTGACATCGGTTCCGCGACGGTCGGCCGTTTCGTACGCGAAATCGAGCGAGCCAAGACGATCCTATGGAATGGGCCGATGGGTGTCTTTGAGTTGTTGCCTTTCCAGGCGGGAACGTTTGCCCTAGCCAAAGCGGTCGCGACCTCGGGCGCGCATTCAGTGATCGGGGGCGGGGATACGGCGGCTGCCGTCGTTCAAGCGGGAGTCGCCGATCGGATGACCCACATCTCGACGGGAGGAGGCGCATCCCTGGAGTTTTTGGAAGGGAAGGAACTGCCGGGCATAGCGGCCCTCACGGATAAGAACTAGGGTATAGGGTAGAGGGTATGGGGCATAGAAGAGACGGGGTTCAGGGTCTGGGGTTTAGGGCTAAGGATATTCTATTGGTTTCCCCCGATCCACAATCCCTAAAACCCTACACCCTAAACCCTGTGTGTTAGCCATGCGGATCCCAGTCATTGCCGGTAACTGGAAGATGTATAAGACGCCTTCCGAAGCCATCATCCTGGCAGAGGGGATAGTTAAGGCGCTGTCATCACTCGACGGACCTGAGCTGGTCGTGTGCCCTCCATTTACGGCGCTTGCTGCCGTCGGCCAGGTTGTTGCCGGATCGAGGATAGGTCTTGGCGCGCAGGACTTACATTGGGCAAGGGAAGGGGCCTATACCGGCGAGGTGTCGGCCGACATGCTTCAGGATATCGGATGCCGATATGCCATCATCGGCCACTCCGAGCGACGGCAATATTTCGGAGAGACCGACGAGGGCGTGAATAAGAAGAGCCGCGCCGCCCTGGCAGGCGACCTGACCCCGATTGTCTGTGTCGGTGAGACCCTCACCGAACGGGAGGCGGGGCGCGCTGACGCTGTTGTAGAGATACAGCTCAAAGGGGCGCTGTCGGGTCTTGCGCCTGAGCAGGTTCAGCGACTCATCTTCGCGTATGAGCCGGTCTGGGCCATTGGCACAGGTAAAACGGCCACCCCAAGCCAGGCTGAAGAGATGCACGCGCATATCCGTAAAACGATCGCCATGCTGGTCGATGCCGAGACCGCCTGCGGTGTCCGCATTCTGTATGGAGGAAGCGTCAAGCCGGAGAATGCCACGGAGCTGTTGGAGCGATCCGAGATCGACGGCGCACTGATTGGTGGGGCAAGCTTACAGGTCGATTCATTTGCGGCAATCGCCAAAGCCGCTCAAAATACAGGGTTTAGGGTTTAGAGGGTATAGGGTTTAGGACAAAAGAGACGAGGTCTAGGGTCTGGTGTGCAGGGGTAAAGGATGTTCGAGTGATCCTCTCCAACCCCAAACCCCATACCCCAACCCCTGGTTGTTAAGGAGGTAGTAATGGTTATCGCGCTTTCCGTAATACATCTGCTTATTGCACTGGTCCTTATCGTGATTGTGCTCCTCCAGAGCGGCAAAGGCGCCGATATCGGCGCCGCCTTTGGTGGTGGTTCGAGTCAGACCGTTTTCGGTGGGCGCGGTGCGGCGACCTTTTTAAGCAAGCTGACGCTGGCAGCGGCCGTGCTCTTTATGGTCTCATCCCTCATACTGACTGTGTGGTCAGAGCGCAGGGGTAGTTCCTCGGTCATTACAGAGGAACGGGTCGGGCAGACCGCCCCAGCCCCCGCTTCTCCTCCGACCGGTGCTCCAACGCCGTCAACGCCTCCAGCCGAACCGACGCCGCCAGCACAGGTCCCTTCAGCCGCCAAGTAACAAGAACCCATGTCCCGCTTGCGCAGCGCCCTCGCCCACGCGTTCGCACTGAGCGGGCAAGATAGTCGGCTTGAGGCGGACGATCTCGCCTTGCTTGACCGGTGTGCCCGCCTGCTTGCCGACCGCGGTCTCACGACCCCTGCTATCTTCCTGGTGGAGTCTCTTGTGCCCCTCGGTTTCCTTGCCGCCCAACTGGTCCATGCCCTGACACCGATCATGGGTATGGTGGCCCCTCCCGACGACATTGAACGGCTCGCGCGTCTACTGGAACGAGGCGAGACCCCGGCCCTCTTCGTCGACAAACTTCGACTGCTGGAGGAGGAACCCCGCCGTGAGTGATGAGATGACGGCGATCCTGGCCACCGATTGCGGGAGCACGACCACCAAGGCGATCCTGATCGAGAAGGTGGGAGGGGCGTACCGCCAGACCTTTCGCGGCGAGTCCCCAACCACCGTCGAGGCCCCGTTCGACGATGTGACCCGCGGGGTGTTGAACGCCATCCAGGAGGTGGAGGAGTTGTCCGGACGGACGATTCTGGATGGAGAGAAGATCCTGGCGCCTGCCGGGGAGGGTCGCGGCGTCGATCTCTACGTCTCCACGAGCAGCGCGGGCGGCGGCCTCCAGATGATGGTGGCGGGCGTGGTGACGGCTATGACCGCCGAGAGCGCCCAGCGGTGCGCCCTCGGCGCCGGCGCCATCGTCATGGATGTGCTGGCCAGCAACGACGGCAGGGCGGCACATGAAAAGATCGAGCGGATCCGGGTTCTGAGGCCCGATATGATTTTGCTGTCTGGCGGGACTGACGGCGGCACCGTCTCACACGTTGTGGAGCTGGCGGAATACATCCGGGCGGCCGACCCAAAGCCCCGGCTCGGCGGAAACTTCAGGCTTCCGGTCATCTTTGCCGGCAACAGAGATGCGCGAGGCCGGATTCAGGAGATTCTGGGAGACCGGACAGCGCTCGTCATGACCGACAACATTCGACCCATCCTTGAGCGGGAGAATCTCGGACCGGCCCGCCATACGATCCACGACCTGTTTCTTGAGCATGTCATGGCCCAGGCGCCAGGATATGGAAAGCTCATGGGGTGGACGGGCGCGCCGATCATGCCGACGCCGGCCGCGGTCGGCCTCATCATGGAGCAGGCGGCAAAGGCGGAAGGGTTAAACCTGCTGGGCGTCGATATCGGCGGGGCCACAACAGATGTGTTTTCCGTGGTGGATGGGCAGTTCACCCGGACCGTCAGCGCCAATCTGGGAATGAGCTACAGCGTGAGCAATGTCCTGGCTGAGGCCGGCATTGAGAAGATCGAGCGTTGGCTGGTTGAGCCGATTGCCGAGCAGGAGTTGCGGAATCGGATCAAGAACAAGATGATTCGCCCCACCACGATCCCCCAGACGCTCGCGGACCTGGCCCTGGAGCAGGCGATCTCTCGGGAGGCGCTTCGCCTTGCCTTTGACCAACACAAGGCGCTGGCCGTCAGCCTGAAGGGCGTTCAGCAGGAACGCACCATCGCGGACGCCTTCGAACAGGAAGAGGGCGGCAAAAGCCTCATCGACCTGTACAGGATCGACCTCATTATCGGGAGCGGTGGGATTCTTTCCCATGCGCCGCGCCGCGCCCAGGCGATGATGATGATGATTGATGCCTACCAGCCGCTTGGACTGACGCAACTCGCGGTGGACAGTATCTTCATGATGCCGCATCTCGGTGTGCTGTCCCAGGTTAATGAGCGAGCCGCCACCGAGGTCTTCCTGAAGGATTGTCTGGTTCCACTGGGCAGTTGCCTGGCTGCCGAGGGGCGGGCGAAGCGCGGTGAGCCATGTTTCGCGTATACCGTTCGATTTGCCGATGGTCGGCACACAGAGGGTACCCTTCGCTTTGGCGAGATTCTTCGTCTCGATCTTCCATCGGGAGCAGAAGCCGAACTCCAGGCGGAGCCGTCAAAGGGCTTTGACCTGGGCGGCGGGAAGGGGAAGCCGGTGAGGCTTCAGGTGAAAGGCGGTGTAGTCGGACTGATCCTGGATGGCAGGGGACGGCCGCTCTACCTGCCGGATGACTCCTCGGACCGCGCCGCCCAACTGCGAGCCTGGGCCGCAGCAATGGATCTGTATCCGGAATAACATTTCGAGTTGCGGGTTTCGGGTGTCGAGTTTCAAATTAAGAATCCGAGACTCGAAACTTGAAACCCGAAACATTGAGGCTAACAATGGCTCATTCCTATACACCAGGCTTGCGCCTGGCGCCACAGACCGTAGTCCGGAAGCGGCGGATCTTGCCGATCCCCGGACAGGTGCTTGTCCATGAGGGGCAAGAGGTCACGGCTACAACGCTGATCGCTCAGACCGAGTTGCCGGGCAAAGTCCACGCGGTGAATGTGGTTAACCTGCTGGGGATCGTCCCCCAGGAGGTCCGACGCTACATGCTTAAACGGGAGGGTGACGCGGTCAGTTCCGGCGAGCCGCTCGCCGAAAACCGGCCTCTTATCAAATGGATGAAGACCCAGGTCCCTTCTCCGATCACCGGCACGATTGAGACAGTGTCCGAGGTGACCGGACAGGTGTTCCTGAGAGAGCCGCCAAAACCCTTGGCCCTGACCGCCTATCTCGACGGCCGGGTGATAGAGACGTTTCCAGGCGAGGGGGCCACGGTGGAGACGGCATGCAGTCTGGTGCAGGGGATTTTCGGCATCGGCGGCGAGGCTGTGGGTACGATCGCAGTCGCCGTCAACAACCGCGAAGACGAACTGACGCCTGAGCGAATTACCGACGCACACCGGGGGACGATCCTCGTGGGAGGCTCGCTGATCGGTCGTGAGGGCTTCGCCAGGGCCAAACAGGTGGGAGTTGCCGCCGTCGTCGTAGGCGGCATCCATGACCTCGATCTGAAGCTGCTCCTTGGTGGACGGGACCTTGGTGTCGCCATCACCGGAACTGAGCAGGTCGGTCTGACGCTGATCATCACCGAGGGATTTGGTCGCATTGCCATGGCCAGACGAACCTTTGATCTCTTGACCTCCAAGATCGGCCGGCGGGCATCCTGCTCAGGGGCGACGCAGATTCGGGCCGGCGTCATCAGGCCGGAGGTGATTGTCCCGCTCTCGGAGCGTTCAATGTTCAACGTTCAACGTTCAACGGAGGAGACGGGGGAGGTTGGAGGCGGACTGCAGGTCGGCGATCAAATCCGGGTTATTCGAGAGCCATATTTTGGCCTGATTTGCCGGGTATCCGCGCTTCGGACCGATCTCCAGCTTCTTGCCACGGAAAGCAAGGTCCGCGTTCTCGAAGCTGAACTTGACGACGGGCAACACATCATCGTCCCTCGTGCCAACGTCGAACTGCTGGAGGCGTAATGACGTTCGGTTTCGAGTTTCGAGTTTTGAGTTTCGAGTTGAGAACCAGGAACCCGGAACCGCGAAGTACGATCTGCCGCCTCCTCCCAGTCCGTGTCCTCGCTGCAGTTGTCGCTCTTTTTCTCTTCACCCTATACCCTATACCCTATACCCTGGCTTTGTCCCTTGCCCCTCCTGAGCAGTTCGAGGCCTTCGACATGTCTGGCGATGGCGGAGGCAGCGTCGGACTGTCGTGGCAGGCGGCCCCTTTCGATGGACCGACAGTTCGCTATCAGGTCTACATAGCTGATCAGGCGCAGGGACCATTTACGCGCGTTGCCGAGTTTGCCGCCGATACCCACTACAAAAGTGATGTCGATCGCCCTTGGTGGAGCTGGGATCGCAGCAAGGCGTATCACTTTTACCAGGTGAAATCGACGCAGGATCTCCGCATCGAGAATGGCCGACTCTACTTCTTCATGGTGGCGGTAGCCGACGGGATACAGACGATTGAGGGGCCGGTTCAGTCGGCAATCCCGGCGCCGAATTTGTTCAACTTGGCAAAGGCGAACAACTTCCTGTTGATGCTCCTGTTCTCCACGCTGATCCTGTTTGCGATTGCGCAGGCAAAGCGACATCCGGCTATCTTCCTGCGCCGGATTCCTGGCCTGGATGCGGTGGAGGAGGCGATCGGCCGGGCGACTGAGATGGGGCGGCCGATCCTCTATCTCACCGGCTCCGACGACATGTCGAGTCTCTCGACGATTGCGGCGACGGTCATCCTTGGACAGGTCGCGAAAAAGGCGGCGGCGTATGACACACAGCTCAAGGTGCCGCACCGGGACCCGATCGTCATGGCCATCTGTCAGGAGATCGTCAAGGAGTCGTACCTGGAGGCCGGACGGCCTGATGCCTATCGTGACGACTCGAACTTCTTTATCACCAACGATCAGTTCAGCTATACCGCCGCGGTAAATGGAATGATGCTCCGAGAGCGTCCGGCCGCTAACTTCTTCATGGGCTTTTACTATGCCGAGGCGCTCCTGCTGGCAGAGACCGGCGCCGGGACCGGCGCGATCCAGATCGCCGGGACTGATGCTGACCTGCAACTGCCGTTCTTCATTACGACCTGCGATTACACCTTGATCGGCGAAGAGCTGTACGCCGCGAGCGCGTACCTGTCGCGCGAGCCGATACTGGTTGGGACCTTGCGGGGACAGGATATAGGGAAGGCGTTTCTCCTGCTTTCTATGGTGGTCGGAACCGTCCTCGCCACCATCGGCGGACTTGTCGGCACCCAGGCGTTTGTCCCGCTGCTGCAACTGTTCCGCGATTTTAAATAGGGCAGCAGTTAGCCTTCAGCAATCAGCGCTCAGCCAGATGACCTCCGCTGAAAGCTGATCGCTAAAAGCTAATCGCTTCTTTTGAGGTAATTCGATGATCCTGTTTTTGCGGCGGACGTTTCCGCTGATTCTGACCTTCCTGTTCGGTGTGGCGGGCGCCCTCCAATATTACATCCCCCACCCCGTTTCCGAAGCGGCGCTCACTGAGGTCTCGGTCTGGCTCCGGATCATCCTTGGATTTGCCATGATCCTGGGGATTGCCAGCCTCTGCCACGTCCACTACGCAAAGATTCGGATACGGGCCGCAGGCTGGGGGTACAGCCTGGTCGTCTATCTCTCGATGCTGATTACGATCGTGGTGGGGGTGTGGTCACGGGGACAGGAGGAGGGAACAGGCTTCGGCTGGATCTATACGTATGCCCTGCTTGCGCTCCAGGGGACGATGTTTTCTATGCTCGGCTTCTTCGTGGCCTCTGCCGCGTTTCGCGCCTTCCGGGCCAGGAGTAAAGAGGCCGCGGTGTTGCTGGTCGCGGCAGTCGTGATGATGTTCGGCCGGGTGCCGTTGGGTGAGTATCTGGTGCCCGCCGCAGGGCCGATGGCCGGCTGGCTTCTGAACGTCCTCAACACGGCGGCCAGACGGGGGATCATTATCGGGATCAGCCTTGGCGGGATTGCCACCTCGATCAAGATCATTTTCGGGATCGAGCGGTCGTACCTGGGGGGCCGGGATTGAGAGCGCTGGCCGGCAAGCTGCTGCGCATGGACCGTCGGGTGATCTTCGTCCTGATCGCACTCGCGACGCTGATCCCGCTTTTGCGCCCGATCGGCTTTCCAATCCGGATCTCGCCCGAGGTTCAGCGGGTCTACGATCACATCGAGTCGCTGCCGCCAGGTTCGGTCTTTTTGCTGTCGCTGGACTTCGACCCGGCCTCGAAACCAGAGCTCTATCCGATGGCGGTGGCGTTACTCAACCACGCCTTCAGGCGAGACCTGCGGGTGATCGGGATGACGCTCTGGGTGACAGGGACCGGCATGGCTGAAAAGGTGGTGAGCGGGATCGCGAGCGAGCACGGGAAGCGACGAGGCGTCGACTATACCTTCCTTGGCTACTCGCCGGGCGGGAGTAATGTCATCATCAATATGGGTCAGGACCTGGCGGCTGCCTTTCCGACCGACCACTATGGCGAGCGGACGGCCGACCTCCAGGTTATACGCGGGGTCACATCGCTGAGGCAGGTTAACTACGTGGTGAGCCTGGCCGCGGGTACCCCGGGCGTCGAAAGCTGGTACGTGTATGGCAAGGAGAAGTACGGATTCGAGTTGGGCGGCGGCGTGACGGCCGTGATCGCGCCGGGCCTATACCCATTCCTCGATACCGGACAGATCAACGGCTTGATTGGCGGGTTGCGCGGGGCGGCCGAGTATGAAACATTGGTTGGGCTGAAGGGGAAAGCAGTGGCAGGAATGGACGCGCAATCGGCCACGCATTTTGTCATCATCGGCTTGATTCTACTCTGCAATCTCTTTTACTTCCTGACGCCACGCATTGGGATTCGCTCCTTCGCGGGTACTCGGAGTGGGCCAGGCTCGCCGCGAGAGGCGGGACGCTGATGGACGCTTCCGTCCTGGTCGGCGCCTGGGTGGCCGCCGGTCTCACCCTGTGCATGTTCAGTTTCCTGTATAAGGATAACCCCTTCTTCCGATTCGGGGAGCACCTGTACGTCGGCATCTCGATGGGATACACCATCGTCCGCATCTACTACGACGTCATGGTCAAAAGCCTCTACACCCCGGTCGTCCAGGAAGGCAAATGGTGGTTCCTGATCGCCGCCTTCCTGGGTCTCCTGGTCCTGACTCGCTTCATCCCGAAGGTGAGCTGGCTGAGCCGGATCTCGTTTGCGGTGATCGTCGGGTTTGGGTCCGGCGTCGCCATCCCCCGCATTATCTCCTCCAACATCCTTCAGCAGGTGCAAGGGACCTTGAAGCCGCTCCTTGGTAACGCCGGTCAATCCCTCTTTGGTATGACCCAGTTCAATGCGTTACTGATCCTGATTGGCGTCGTCACGGTGCTGATCTATTTCTTCTTCTCCATCGAACACAAAGGACCGATCCAGGTCGCAGCGCGGATCGGCATCTATTTCCTCATGATCAACTTCGGCGCCGGCTTCGGCTATACGGTCATGGCCAGAATGTCGCTCCTCATCGGCCGGTTCGATGATCTCATCCTCTTCGCCTCCCGCGATTTCGGCTATGCCTCGTTGGTGCTGCTTGGCATGATCGCATTCGGCCTGTTCATGTGGGAGCGCAGCCGCACGCGCACCGAACCCCCTCCTGAGTAAGCTTACGGATGTCACGCTGGGTAAGAACCTGATTCAGTAAGGAATTCGGAACATCGGCCTAGCTCTTTCGGGCCGTCTTGGCAAAGAACCCGGCCATCAAGGGCTCAAGGTGTGTACTATGGCAGCCGGGACACTGCAGCCCGCCCGCGTCATGCTCCTTGAAGGTCAGGATCAGCTCGAACTCCTTTCCGCAATCCTCACACCGGAACTCGTAGACTGGCATGGCTTCCTCCTCTCCAAAAGAATCCCGCCATCTCTTCACAGTCAACGTAGTGTTCAACCCGGCAATTGTCAACCCAACCCACGTTGCCTTGAACCCCCCGGCCCCATCGAGTATAGTGGTGGCCGGCACTTGAGCTCGCAACTATGCACTTCGACGTGGGAGTAATGCGTGCGATGAGCGACGCCATATACTGACCGAAGCCGACACCTGTCGGAAGTACGTCTTGCCGAAGCTGGTCTCCGGTAAGGTGTACATCCAGGGCGCGGAACTGATTGCCAGGAGGCAAGCGTGAACACGAACCGTAAGAACACAGTTGTGATCCTTGGCACAGGGGCTACCATAGGTTCTGGCTACACACGCTGCGGGCAAAATCTTCCTGGTGATCGCGGTTTCTTTGGCGATCCCATGGTGCAGAAGCGACTCAGTGACTATCCTGCTCTGGATGTCATGCTTGACTCTTTCCGTCGAATGTACGGGGGTGATCTCGCCAAGGTTGGCCTTGAGGAGGTGTGCACATTTTTGGAGTTTTGCTCAATAGGGCCTTACAAAGATTTGCACGATCTGAGCGACGAAAAGCAGAAATGGCTTGGACGAATCCGTATTTCAAACCGCAACGACGAACACTGCCTTTGCAAGAAGTTCCGCGCAGACAATAGAATCCCACCTGATTTGGAATCCATCGACATGTCACTTCTGATTGGATGGGATCTGAAATGCCTCTTGTCTGAGACATACCATGGGATATCGTCTCCTGGAACCCCCACAAACTACAAGAAGTTGATGGACACCTATGAGATTCCACAGGCACTGCCGACGGTGTTCATCAGCCTCAACTACGATACGGTTCTTGAGCACGCACTCAAGGACGCTGGGTTACCTTGGTACTATGCCCATATACCCACCGCGATTGAGCGTGATCCAGGTGGCATTGAAATTATCAAGCCCCATGGATCACTCAACTGGCTGTTCGAAGGCAACGAACCCCAGGTCAGCATCTCTACGGATTATGGACTCGAACCAGTAGCCAATCGCTGTTCCGAAGTAAACCGATTTGAAGAGGCGATGATCATCCCACCAACGCAGTTGAAGGGCGCGTTGAACATTCCCGAGACCCAAGCAACCCTCACGATCCATCTTTTTGGAAAGATTTGGAAGAGGGCGGCTGATGTCCTTGTTAGTGCGGACCGCGTATTCACCATCGGTTACTCCTTTCCCTCTACCGATCATCATTTTCGGACGCTGCTTCAGTTGGTAAACACGAAACGCGAGCGAAAGAACTACGACGAAGTCTATTGCTGTACGTTAGCGAGTGGGGACGAAAAAGCGGATAAAGACCAGAACGGTGTATTCGAGAGCGCGAAACTCTTTTTTCCTTCTCAGAATTTCTATCACTACGACCAGGGCTTTGGACAGTTTGCGGCAGATACGCGAAACGGATAAGCGGGATTACCGACTATGAGTTGTGGCACCACAGCAGTTGTGCGGAGCGACGGACAAACCGATTTGAGACAGTCTCCAGAATCATTTGGGACACTGTCGAAGCTGGGCCAAGTGAAACTCGATAACCCTGAAACCGTCTCCAAACGGCATGTGCCTTTCTAGGCTTAAAGGCCATTTGTAGGTTAAGCCTGGAACGGGTGATTGAAGATCATAATGTGCTGAAAAACAATATCTTTTTCATTTAGGAGCAAGAGCTTTGTTCCTTCAGTTGCCGGAAGCTGTTGTCGAAGCGGCCTCCGTTACGGGGTTGGAGCACCTCAGTTGGACGGTCAAGCATGGGTCGGACATCGCACCCATCGAACCTACCGTGAAACATCTTGTCGGGAGGAATGCATGAGCGAGCTCAAAATATGTTTCAAGAAGGTGGACTACGGCCTTGATGGCTTACTGCACTTCATTGACATCGGAGACATCGGATTGCCGGACATTCAGCGGCCCTTCGTGTGGTCGAACGCGAAGGTGCGGGATCTTTTCGATTCGATGTATCGCGGGTTTCCCGTCGGCTACCTGCTGTTTTGGGAGAACGGGACCGGTAACGGAGCTAAGCAGATTGGGGTGGACGGTAAGCAGCACCCGATACCGGCACGCCTGATCGTCGACGGCCAGCAAAGGCTGACATCATTGTTCGCGGTGTTCCGAGGAAAGAAGGTGGTGGATGAGGACTATCGCGAGCGACAGATCGAGGTGGCGTTCCGGCCCCGGGACGGGAAGTTCGAAGTGGCGGACGCGCCTATCCGACGCGACCCGGAGTGGATCGCGAATATCTCCGATATCTGGTCGTCGGGGAAGTCCAGTTACCAAATGGTCAAGGGCTTCTTTGAAAAGCTCGAAGCCAAGGGGCCTCTGAGCGTGGAGGATAAAGAGGGTATTGCCCATAATCTCGATCGCCTCTTCGACCTCCAAAAGTATCCGTTTACCGCGCTGGAGATTGCGCCTACCGTGGATGAGGAGCAGGTGGCCGATATCTTTGTCCGCATCAACAGCGAAGGGGTACGCCTGAATCAAGCGGACTTCATCCTCACGCTGATGTCCGTGTTCTGGGACGAAGGGCGCATGGCTCTGGAGACGTTCTGCCGCCAGGCGCGTAAGGCGCCGGACACCTCCGCACCGGCTTCATCGTTCAACCACTTTATCCGGCCTGATCCGGATCAGCTCTTGCGCGTGGCCGTGGCGCTCGGGTTTGGGCGCGGGCGGCTCAAGAGCGTGTATCAGGTGCTCCGCGGCAAGGATTTGGAGACCGGCGAGTTCTCGGACAGCCGGCGGGACGCCCAGTTCAAGCTACTCCAAGAGGCGCAGGCCGAGGTGCTGAGTCTTACCCATTGGCATCAGTTCCTGTCGTGCCTGATCGGCGCGGGTTTCCGAAGCGCAGAGATGATCTCCTCGCAGAATGCCCTCCTGTATGCTTATGCGTTCTATCTCATCGGGCGGAAACGTCTTGGCCTTGCCGAGCATCGACTCCAGAAGCTGATCGGGCGATGGTTCTTCGCGGCGAGCCTGACCGGGCGCTACACCGGATCTCCGGAAACAGTGATGGATGGCGACCTGAATCGGCTGAAAAGGGCAAAGGATGGCGACTCGTTTGCGGGTCTACTCGACGAAACAATGGCGAACGAACTCACCAACGACTTCTGGACCGTGACGCTGCCCTCGAATCTGGACAGCTCTTCAGCGAGGAATCCAGAGTTGTTCGCCTACATAGCGGCCCAGAACCGACTAGGCGCGCCCGTATTGTTTTCCCACAAGAAAGTACAGGACCTTCTTGATCCTGCCATTAAGACAAAGAGGAGGGCGTTGGAAAGACATCACCTCTTCCCGCGCGCGTGGCTAGAGTCGCAGGGAGTGGAGGATCTGAAGAGGATCAACCAACTGGCGAATTTCGCCCTCCTGGAGTGGCCAGAGAACATTAAGATCGGCGATACGCCACCGGTGGAATATTTGCCGCAGATCCAGCGGCGTTTTTCTGTCGATGAATGGGCGAGGATGTGTGAACATCACGCCTTACCGGAGAACTGGCACCAGATGCCCTACGAGACGTTCCTTCAGAAGCGGCGGAAACTCATGGCGGGCATTATCCGACGAGGTTTTGAGACCTTGAAGTAGGAAGTGTGGTGGAGGCGCTTTTAGTGCTTCTGCCGTCGAAGGCGCCGCGTTCGCCTCGTTCGATGGTCTTAGCTGAACCCTAAAGCACGGTCCCCGACAACCGCACCGTGGGCCACTTGTCGAGAGCCAATTCCGACGGCGTGATTGCGTCCGCCTGATTTACACGAATGGGCGACAGACCGAGAAGCCTGTAATGAGATTGAAAAAAGGCCAGCGTTACGATGTGTCTCAGCTACTGGAGGCCCAATGGGAGCCAGGCTCCCACGGCCGGGTGCTCAAGAATCTGCTGGGAATTACCCGCAAGCGGGAGATGGATCACGTTGAAGCTCGAGAGCAGCTTCGGGCGCTGGAAGAGCTCATCGGCATCTATGACGAGCGTCATCGTTTCACCGCGGCGGATGTGCGGAGGATCCACAAGATTTGGTTGGGTCCCATTTACGTCTGGGCCGGTGAGTATCGGCAGGTGAATGTCAGTAAAGGTGATTTCCCCTTTGCCGCTGCTGGACAAATTTCCCGCTTGATGACTGAGCTTGAGAAAGGGCCCCTCCGAGAATTTACGCCTTGCCGCTTCACCTCTCTGGATGAGGTGGTACGCGCCGTTGCTGTTGTTCATACGGAACTGATGCTGATCCATCCATTCCGTGAGGGGAATGGTAGGGTCGGCCGTTTCCTGGCGATCTTGATGGGGTTACAGGCCAGATTGCCGCCTTTGGACTTTCGGGGGATCAAAGGGCGAAAACGTCTGGAGTATTTCGCGGCAGTGCGGGTCGGCCTAGACCGAGATTACGGACCGATGGAAAGGATTATTAGCGATGTGATCCGGAGGACACTGCGGATTTCCTAGAGCTCTTGGCTGTATCGATAGCTTTGGAAGCGACAGACGTTCGAGTGACACCTAGACGAGCGCCTTCAATAGCTGATGAACTGGACACGGCCGTCCAGAGCAACGAGTGCCTTTGCGCAGGATCTTTCAGATAGGGGTTCGTTTCGATCAGGGGCTTTTTACGCATAGCTTTTTATACCACACCCTGGGCAGTTGGTCACCATGAAAGCGCAACCATGAATATCGCCCAACTCACCGAATCCGTCGTCGAAGACCGCACGGCCAGCCCAAAAACCGCCTGACGTGCTCGCGGCGTTGAGTAAACTCACTCACTGTCTTGAGTAACTCGTCGGTATTGTTGCAGTGCCCGAAGGCGCTGGCCTTCCGCCTGGCCGAAGCGGACGCTCCTGGGGCGGGGACGGGATTCCGGTAGAAGAGTTCCTGCTCCAACCGGTCACCCATTGGGTTACGCAATGAGATGAGCGCCCCCCTTGGTGGGTTTAGAAGGTGCTCAGCGTCCGGTCTCTGTATTCGTGGGATTCTCATAGAGAGCGAAGAGCCAAGCGTGACAACTGTAACGTGGCGGTTTCAAGGGCATTGCTTCGCCGATATCCTGGAGACCGTTGAACTGAAAGCGCTCCAATCTGCAATCGCCGCCGAGCACGACGCATTGCTTCCTGCCATCCTCGACCGCGTATTCAAGGGGGAACTCTGAGTGGTTGCCGACTACACGCCACGGCAAGGGCAGTTTCTCGCCTTCATTTACTACTACACCAAGGTCAACGGGCGGCCGCCCGCCGAAGCCGACATACAGCGATACTTTCAGGTCACGGCCCCCTCGGTTCATCAAATGGTCGTGATGTTGGAAAAGCGGGGATACATCGCGCGGGTACCGGGGCAGGGACGTTCAATACGTCTCTTGCTTTCACGTGAAAAATTGCCGGATTTGGAATGACGGACGATAGTGAGTCAGATATAATTAGCTATATAGTCACTTAGTGACTAAGTAACTCTTGATATCCTACTCGAACTCTACTATTTTTGTATAGTGCCCCATATGTCCCTTTACATGATTGTCATTCCGGGCTTGACCCGGGATCCAGTCTTTCGGCGCTGGATTCCCGCTTTCGCGGGAATGACGGCTCCAGAATGAATGTAGAGAAGCATTAGATACACTACACTAGCCCTGTGGAAATACGATTCCGCGACAAGCAACTTGATCGACTCGAAACCGACCCAAAATTTGACGGCGGCTTCTCCGGGACAATCGTCAGGAAGTTCCGTCAGAGGTTGCAAGAGATTCGAGCCGCCCCCGATGAAAGGGTATTCCACCAATTGCGATCCATGCGGTTCGAGAAGTTGAAAGGTGACCGACAACATCAGTATTCAATGCGACTGAATGACCAGTGGCGCTTGATTGTAGAGTTTGAGAGGACTTCGCCAAATAAAGTTGCCGTAGTGGTTGGAATCGAGGATTACCACTAACGGGAGAGGCGATGAGTCAAAAGATGATGACGCAAAGAGTGCCGGCAGAGGTGTTTCCTCCCGGCGAACTGATTAGAGAGGAACTGGAGGCACGGGGATGGACTCAAACAGACTTGGCGGAGATTCTCGGGCGGCCTCTCAAGCTCGTGAATGACATCATTCTCGGCAAGCGGACCATCACCCCTGAAACAGCCCAGGGTCTCGGTGATGCCTTCGGTGTTGATCCTCAGTTTTTTCTGAATCTTGAAAGTGCCTATCAGTTATGGCAGGTGGGAAAAACCCAAACACGCGGCCAAGAAGTGTCAAGGCGTGCCCGTCTTTACGATAAGGTACCAATCCGAGAGCTGCTCCGACGTCACTGGATTGAGCGATCAGAAAACATAGACGTTCTTGAACAGCGTGTGCTTAATTTCTATGGGATCAAGAATATCACGGACGAACCGAGATTTTGGCCCGTTGCCGCCAAAACCTCTGCGCCTGAACTGACTTTGGCGCACTGGGCATGGTTGGCTCGCGCAAGACACATCGCTCGGGCGTTGACGGCTGCTCAATTTAGCGAATCCAGTCTTCCGGCTGTCATTGAAGAGCTGAAGACGCTTCTCCATGCCCCCGAAGAAGTTCGACATGTTCCCAAGATGCTCGCGGAGGCAGGAATCAGGCTCGTCTTGATTGAACACCTGCCTTCTACGAAGATCGATGGCGCATGTTTTTGGTTGGACCTGGACCCCAGAGCTCCGGTGATTGTATTATCGCTACGCTATGATCGGATAGACCACTTCTGGCACACTTTATTTCACGAACTCGGTCATTTGCGAGAAAAGCATGGCCTGAAAAAAGCACATCACCCATTTGACGTTGATATCTTTGGTGAGACCGCTCCATCTCTAGAGCAAAGACCAGAGGCCGAGAGGATGGTCGATGACTTTGCGGCCGACACATTGGTCCCCACAGCAGAGTTGAATAACTGGATTGCGCGTGTGGGGCCGCTCTACTCTAAAGAAGCAATTCGGGGTTTTGCGGGGCGACTGAACATTCATCCTGGTATCGTCGTCGGCCAGTTGCAACATCGACATATTATCGATTGGCGGCATAACCGGGAGATGCTGGCGCACGTTCGTCAATTCTTAGTACATGCAGCACTCAGTGATGGGTGGGGGCAGGTCGTTCCGCTGGCGGTCGGATAGAACCAAGAGTGGAGGAAGAAATTGGCTGCTGCGCGCGATGCTCGTCAGCAGCTATGTGGGGTAGAAGGAGACCAGCATGTCAGAGCACAGTGTAACCGTTACGTGGCGGCGTACATCGCCGAGTTTCGACTATGAGGTCTACAACCGCGATCATGTCTGGTCGTTCGACAGCGGTATTCAGGTCCGCGCCTCAGCCGCTCCCGCCTATCACGGCGACCTCGACTGTGTCGATCCGGAAGAGGCGTATGTCGCGGCCCTGTCCGGCTGTCACATGCTGACCTTTCTGGCTATTGCGTCACGCAAGCGACTGACGGTCGATGCGTACGAAGATCATGCGACGGGGTTCCTGGAGAAGAGCGCCAACGGCAAGCTGGCCGTGACGCGGGTCGTGCTTCGACCGCGCATCCGGTTCGGCGGTTCTACGACGCATTCCCGGGACGAACTCGCGAGGCTCCACGAGCAGGCTCACCAAGGCTGCATCATCGCCAACTCGGTCCTGACAACCGTCACTGTCGAGCCGGTCGGCTGATAGATGGCCGGCTACTGCCGTACGGTGACCACTCCCTACTGGAGGTGCTATGGATAATGTCCAATCCGGAATCCTGGAATCGACCCCTTCCGTTGCCCGATATCTCATCTTCTCATTGACCGACCAGGACGAAGCCCGTCAGAGCCTGCGGCTACTCAGTAACATCGCGGACGGTCGACAGACCATCGTCGGGTTTGGTCAATCGCTCGTACGCACCCTCGGGGCCACCGTACCGGGTCTCCGGACTGCTCCAAGCTATGCCGGCGCCGGGTATGAAGTGCCTTCGACACCGTTCGCGTTATGGTGCTGGTTAAGAGGGGATGATAGGGGTGAGCTGCTACACCGAACCAGGCGTATTGATGAGGCGCTGGCGCCGGCATTTCGTCTGGAACAGGTTATTGATGCCTTCATCTATGGTACAGGTCGTGATTTGACAGGCTATGAAGACGGGACCGAGAATCCGAAAGGCGAGGGCGCGGCGGAGGTCGCGTTTGTTCAGGGGCACGGCGAGGGGCTGGATGGATCGAGCTTTGTCGCGGTCCAGCAATGGGTCCATGATCTCGATCACTTCGAGGCCAAGTCTGCTCAGGAGCAGGACTATACGGTCGGTCGCCGCCGGAGCGATAACGACGAGATTGAAGATGCGCCGCCCTCTGCGCACATCAAACGAACGGCACAGGAGAGTTTCGACCCCGCGGCATTTGTATTGAGGCGCTCGATGCCGTGGACGGATGACTGTCACGCAGGTCTGGTCTTTGTCGCGTTCGGCGCATCCTTCGACGCCTTCGAGGCCCTCTTGAGACGGATGGTCGGCGCGGACGACGGTATAGTCGATGCCTTGTTCTCGTTTACCCGCCCGATATCGGGTGCCTATTTCTGGTGCCCGCGTATGCAGGAGGGGCGGTTGGATCTCCGGCTGCTTGGCGTGTAAGACGTCCGCCCCAACGCCATGATGAGGACTATTGATGAGGCAGTGCGGATCGGCACCTCGGGCTGGTCGTACCCAAGGGGGCAGGGGCGCTGGAACGGGATCTTTTATCCCGTAAAACCCAGGAACGAGCTGGAACTGTACAGCCAGGTCTTTAACACCGTAGAGGTCAACTCGACCTTCTATCGGCTGCTTGATCCCGAGACCGCGAGGGCGTGGGTCACGATCACACCCAAGGATTTCGAGTTTGCGATCAAGGTCTGGCAGAAGTTTACGCATCCGGGGATGTTCAGGAAGGCAACCGGCGCCGAGCCGGAGGTCACGCAGGCGGACTATGATGACTTCAAGCGCGGCATCCACCCGATCGCCGAGGAGTGTAAGCTCGCCTGTCTGTTGATCCAGTTCTCCGAATGGTTTGCGTGGACGCCCCAGCACCAGGATACGCTTGCCGGCCTCCTGCAGCAGTTTCAGGACTACCCCATGGCAGTTGAACTGCGCCACGCCTCATGGGGCGAGCGCAGCGAGGAGACTAAGGCGCTGCTGGCTGCGTTCCATGCAGGCTGGGCCTACATCGATATGCCGCAGTTCCAGGAGACGATCACGCAGAAACTGGAGCCGCAGAGGCTGCTGTACCTGCGCTTCCACGGCAGGAACCGCGAGAAGTGGAGGCGGCATGAGACGGCAGAGGAGCGGTACGACTACCTGTACTCAGAAGCGGAGTTGCAGCCGTTTTCGGAGCGGGTTCGAGAGATCGCAACGACCGGTGAGAGCAAGATCGTAATCTTCTTTAACAACCACGTGCGCGGCCAGGCGCCCGCAAACGCCTTAATGATGGCGCGTCAGATCGGACTCCCGCCCACGGCGACCGTCCACGCGGAGTTCGCTCAGGCGTTTCCCGCGATTACCGACGCCGTCAAAACGATTGCCGATTAAACACCTACCAGGGCAGATTCGGAATCTTGTGGATGGTTGAGTTGGAGACCGCGAAGGCATGCACCTGCGGCTCGCCGTCGATGACACCCTCGAGCGCCCGCAATACCTGAGGATAGGTTTCCCGATGGTACGCCTCCGCGCTATCGGCCCTGTCCCACAGGCTGATGGCGATCGCCTCGTTACGCTCGCCCGAGACGAACGAAAGTTCATCGCAGAACCCTTCCTGCGATCTGAGGATCGGGATGATTTCGCTCTGCAGCGTTCGAGAAAATGCGACAGAGCTGCCGGGGCGAAGTTTTACACAGACCTTTCTTGCAAACATCTACTCCTCCAGAATGAATACGATTATTGGGATTCCAGGTGACCCGAGCTATGAGGACGACCGCGGAACTCCCGGTGGCAGGTCTTCACTAGCGGATTGTATTTAAGGCGATGGCGTGTGTCAATAAAAATCCCCCGACCGATCAGGCCGGGGGATGTACGACCAGGACATAGCGCCGCATGTGGTGCCCGCGCCGCGGGCCGTCTAGTGTTTTCAGGTAAACCCCCCGCGCTTACGGAAGACAATCAGGTACGTGAGAATTCCCACGAGCACAAGCCCTCCGATCTGCCACAGCAGATTCTCCATACTTACCTCCTAAGCCGTAGCCTTAATAGTATAGTTCAGCATCCCACCGGCCAGGACGATGTCCACCTCCCGAGCGGTGAGATCATGCCTGACCATGAAGTTCGTCTCCTTGGTGGTGTTGGTGACGACAACCTGCTGGCCCCCTCGGATTTGCTGCGCAAGCTGTTCGATCCGCAGGGCATCGCCCTGACCGATACTATCATAATCCTGCCCATCCACAAAGATCAGTGGCAGGATCCCGAAGTTGATCAGATTGGCCCGATGGATGCGGGCGAACGACTTGACGATGGCCCCCTTGAGTCCCAGGTACATCGGCGCGAGGGCAGCGTGCTCTCGGCTCGAGCCCTGGCCATAGTTGCTCCCCCCGACTACAAAGCCGCCGCCCTTTTCCTTGGCCCGTTTGGCAAAGTCAGGATCGACCCGGCTGAAGGCGTACTCCGAGATAGCCGGGATGTTGCTGCGTAACGGTAAGATTTTTGAGCCGGCAGGCAGGATGTGATCGGTGGTGATGTTGTCGCCCATTTTCAGGAGGACCTCGCCCTCGATAATGGAGGGCAACTCCCCTCGGATCGGGACCGGTTTGATGTTGGGGCCGCGTAGAATCTCGACCTGCTCCGGGTGAGACGAGGGTGGAACGATCAGGTTATCGTCGAGGATGAACTGTTCCGGCAGACTGATCGACACGGGCTGGCCGATACGCCGCGGGTGAACGATCTCGCCGACCAGGGCGGACGCCGCGCAGACCTCCGGGCTGGATAGATAAACCTTGTCGTTGGGTGCCCCGCTCCGCCCCTCGAAGTTCCGGTTGAAACTTCGCAGCGATACCGTCCCGCTGGCCGGCGCCTGACCCATGCCGATGCACGGGCCGCAGGCCGACTCCAGGATCCGCCCGCCCGCTGCGATCAGATCGGCCAGTGCGCCATTGGCGGCAATCATCGTGTACACCTGCTTGGAGCCGGGCGTGACCGTGAAGCTGATGTCCGGATGGACGGTCTTACCCTTCAGTAACGTCGCGACCGTCATCAGGTCTCGGAACGAAGAGTTGGTACAGCTTCCGACGCAGACCTGCGAGATCTTGGTCCCCTCGACCTCGGAGACCGGGCAGACATTGTCCGGGCTCGAAGGCTGCGCCACCATCGGCTCCAGTCGGCCCAGGTCGATCTCCAGTAGTTCGTCGTAAGTAGCATCAGGATCAGCCGCCAGAGGCACCCAACTGCTCCCCCGGCCTTGCGCCATAAGATAACGGCGAGTCTGCTCATCACTGGGGAAGATGGACGTCGTCGCGCCCAGTTCAGCCCCCATGTTGGTGATCGTGGCCCGCTCCGGTACTGTCAGGTCCGCGACCCCCTCGCCGCCGTACTCCAGGATCTTCCCCACACCGCCTTTGACGGTGAGCCGCCGCAAGACCTCCAGGATAATGTCCTTGGCCGCGACCCAGGGGCCCAGCCGACCGTTGAGCCGGACCAGCGTGACCTTCGGCATCGGCAGATGGAATGGACCGCCCCCCATGGCGACGGCCACATCCAGGCCGCCGGCCCCGATGGCGATCATCCCGACGCCGCCGCAGGTGGGGGTATGGCTGTCGGAGCCGAGCAACGTCTGGCCCGGCGCGCTGAACCGCTCCAGATGGACCTGGTGGCAGATGCCGTTTCCCGGCCGCGAAAAGTAGATACCGTACCTGGCCGCGATACTCTGCAGGAACCGATGGTCGTCGGCGTTCTCGAAGCCGGTCTGCAGCATGTTGTGGTCCACGTAGCTGACCGACAGCTTCGTCCTGACCCGCGGGATGCCCATCGCCTCGAACTGCAGATACGCCATCGTCCCGGTGGCGTCCTGCGTCAGGGTCTGGTCGATCCGGATTGCGACCTCTTTGCCGGGAACCAGCTCCCCGACAACCCGGTGGGCCTCAAAAATCTTTTGAACCAGGTTCATCCCCATGATTCATCCTTTCAAACGTATCCTAGTGAAAAGCCCCAACTTCGTCAACGGAAAAGGCCGGGTAGGGGGATAGAGGAAATCCGAAGCGGACTATTACGACTGGGCATGCACCACTTGGGCTTGTCTCTACGCAAAACGTGCAGGATAACAGCAAAAGCTCCCTTCTGGATCGCACAAGTACCCTCGTGTTGACCCGAGTATGCCGAGGGAAATCAGTGGGTTAACGCGCGATCGGTGGGGTGCCGCTGGACTGGCATGGTGATTGCTCCGCCTCCGTATAGATGGTCTCATGCGAAAAAGTCGAGACCGGTCTACAGCGAGCGGTATATAGTCCTGTTCGGCTTTCGAACTGCCGGCTAAAGGAGGGGGTCAGATGAAGAGGTTATCGAAGCGATGGGTTTTTGCACTGTTCGCCGTGCTCTTCTTGAGCAGCCTGTTTCTTGTCTCCGTCGAGCCCGCGTTGGCGAAGACGAAGTTCTTCTTCGGGCTGAATGTCGGGGTTCCCGTGACGCCGTACCCGGTTTACGCCTATCACCCTCCGGCGCCCGTCTACTACGCGCCGGTCTATCTGGCCTATCCGCCGTGTGCGCGGGTCTGGACCCCGGGGTACTACGACCCCCACGGGAACTGGGTCTTCGGCTATCACCGGCATGTCTGCGGCCCCTACGGCTACTAGTGCTAAATTGTAACAGTTAGCGCACATAAATCGCCATACCCGCGAAAGCGGGTATCCAGTACAATCAATGGATTCCCGTTTAAGAACTGCGGGAATGACGTACGGGTATTATTGCAATCAAGCGCTAGTGTGGCGTATCTCACGCCTCTTTACATTCATTCTGGAGCCGTTATTGGTTAGAAAATTTCTTACTCCGGTCCCGAAATCCCCCCGTTCCCCC